>JASBRM010000139.1 GCA_030149405.1 Neptuniibacter sp.
TAAGAGTCATCCATGCGGGATAAACAATATATAGGGACAAATACAAAAAAGGATGGTAAACCCATCCTTTTTAGCCATACAACTAGTATAAATATTAGTCTTCTGGAACAACTTTAGCCTGCTCGGAATTTTCATAGATCAGAATTGGATCGTTATCACCATTAATAACGCCTTCATCAATCACTACTTTGCTGACATTTTCCATTGAAGGCAGCTGATACATTATATCCAGAAGAGTAGCTTCCATAATCGAACGAAGGCCACGTGCACCTGTTTTACGCTCCAAAGCCTTATGCGCAACTGCACGCAGAGCACCATCACGGAAATCAACTTCAGAACCTTCCATATCAAATAGAGCTTCGTACTGTTTAGTCAGGCTGTTTTTCGGTTCTGTCAGAATCTGAATTAACGCCTCTTCATCCAACTCCGCTAGAGTTGCGATCATTGGCAGACGACCAACAAACTCTGGAATCAAACCGTATTTAACCAGATCTTCTGCTTCTAGTTCTCGTAAGCTGTCAGAAACAGTTTTCTCTTCATCCTTGCCTTTTACAACAGCATTGAAGCCGATAGAACTTTTCTCGGAACGATCACGAATAATCTGTTCAAGACCGGCAAAGGCACCGCCACAGATAAACAGGATGTTAGAAGTATCTACCTGCAGGAACTCTTGTTGTGGGTGCTTACGACCACCTTGAGGAGGTACTGAAGCCACTGTGCCTTCTATCAGTTTCAGCAGTGCTTGCTGAACACCTTCACCTGATACATCACGCGTGATTGAAGGGTTGTCGGATTTGCGTGAAATCTTATCGATCTCATCGATGTAAACAATACCCAGCTGAGCTTTTTCTACATCATAATCACATTTCTGCAGTAGTTTCTGAATGATGTTTTCAACATCTTCACCCACGTAACCTGCTTCGGTCAAAGTAGTCGCATCTGCAATAGTGAACGGCACATTCAAAAGACGTGCAAGTGTCTGTGCAAGTAAGGTTTTACCACTACCGGTTGGGCCAATAAGCAGAATATTACTTTTACCCAGTTCTACTTCGCTTTTGCTACTTTTCTGGAAGCGCAAACGTTTGTAATGATTGTAAACAGCAACTGCGAGTACCTTTTTGGCTTTTTCCTGACCAATAACGTACTCATCCAAAGCAGCACTCAGCTCTGAAGGCGTCGGTAACTGATCACCATCTTCCTGAGGCTCCACATCTTGAATTTCTTCGCGAATGATATCGTTACAAAGATCCACGCATTCGTCGCAGATAAAAACTGAAGGACCTGCAATAAGCTTTCGTACCTCATCCTGGCTTTTGCCACAGAATGAACAGTACAGCAACTTACCGCCATCATCTCCATCTTTACCTTTGATTTCGTCAGTCATTCGACTTCCTCGTATTCCACACCAGGGCCTAACCCTGTTTCTACCTGTAATCTTGTCACTGCTCTTTACGAGCTATACCTGTGAATATGAGTATAGTAACAATTATAAAAAACTTTATTCGGCTGAACGACGATCTAATACATCATCGATAAGACCGTATTCTTTCGCTGCATAAGGATCCATGAAGTTATCACGATCCGTATCACGCGCGATTGTTTCAAGATCCTGCCCCGTATGTTCAGCAAGCAACGTGTTTAACTTATTACGGATACTCAAAATCTCTTTTGTATGGATCTCAATATCTGTCGCCTGCCCCTGGTAACCACCCAATGGCTGGTGAATCATCACTCGTGAGTTTGGCAGAGCAAAGCGCTTACCTTCAGCACCACCTGCTAGCAGAAATGCTCCCATGCTCGCAGCCTGCCCTAAACACATTGTGCTGACATCAGGTTTAATGAACTGCATAGTGTCATAAATAGACATACCCGCAGTTACAGATCCACCTGGAGAGTTTATATACAGATGTATATCTTTATCTGGGTTTTCCGCTTCAAGAAATAATAATTGTGCTACAACCAGATTAGCCATGTGGTCCTCTACAGGACCCACTAGAAAAATGACACGCTCTTTTAACAGACGGGAATAGATATCATAAGCGCGTTCGCCCCGTGCAGACTGTTCAACCACCATAGGTACCAGACTGCTCAGAACATCAGCACCACCTTTTCCACCAAAATCCGTCATTGATAACTCCTTAAAACGGAAAATATAACCAGACACCTGATCATACTACGATACTCGTAACAGGCAAGGTCTGAAAAACCTATTTATATTTTTTTCAGGCAAACAAAAGCGGCAGTCAGGTTAACTGACTGCCGCTTGGAAAGAATAGCTTTGAGAGCTTATTCAGATTCAGCTGGAACTTCAGGCTGCTCAGGTTTGATCGCATCTTCGTAGCTAACTTCAGAGTCAGTTACTTGAGCTGCACCTAACAGTTTATCCACAACCTGCTCTTCCAGAACCAGACCTTTGATCTGACCCAGCATCTCTTCGTTACCCATGTACCAATCGATAACCTGCTGTGGATCCTGGTAAGTTTCAGCCATCTCTTCAAGCGTGCTCTTAACTCGCTCGTCATCAGCTTCCAACTCATTTACTTTGATCACTTCCTGCATCAGCAGACCGATCTTAACTCGACGCTCAGCCTGATCCTGGAACATCTCTTTTGGCAGAGCAGTGTGATCCATACCTGAATCTGCACCTGCAAACTGCATAACAGCCTGACGGCGCAGATTGTCGATTTCGCTGTCAATCAGTGCAGCTGGAACTTCAATTGGGTTTACGTCAATCAGTTTAGAGAAAACCTGATCTTTCAGCTTCATTTTCAGCGCCTGACCCAGTTCACGATCCATGTTTTTCTTAACTTCAGCACGGAAAGCTTCTTCAGTCTTCTCTTCCAGACCAAACTTCTCGTAGAACTCGTCATTCAGCTCAGCAAGAACCTGCTCAGAAACAGTGTGTACCTTAACTTTGAATACTGCGTCTTTACCCTGCAGGTTTTCAGCCTGGTAGCTTTCAGGGAAAGTCACGTTCAGTTCAACATCAGAACCCGCTTTAGCACCAGCGATCTGATCTTCAAAGCCTGGGATCATAGTGTTAGAACCCAGAACCAGATCCATACCTTCACCTTTACCGCCATCGAATGCTTCGCCATCTACGAAACCTTCAAAGTCGATGCGAACGCGGTCGCCTTCAGCAGCTTCACGCTCAACTTCGTTCCAGTTAGCTTGCTGCTTACGCAGAGTTTCGATCATCTGATCAAGGTCAGCGTCCTGAACTTCAGCAGACTTTCTTTCAATTTCTACAGAGGAGAAATCAGACAGCGCAATCTCTGGGTACACTTCAAACTTAGCGGTGTATTCCAGATTTTCACCTTCAGCATCTTTTGTGAAGTCAATTGCAGGGGAACCAGCTGGAGTCAGCTCTTCCTGCTGAAGTGCCTGATAGAAGGTTTCCTGAACAACCTGACCAAGAACCTCTTCACGGATACCTTTACCGTAGCGCTGTTTAACTACTTTAGCTGGTACCTTACCTGGACGGAAACCATCAATACGAACTGTACGTGCAGTCTGCTGGATGCGTTTGTTCACATCCTGATCAATACGTTCTGCAGGAACAGAAACCGTCATCAAGCGTTCTAGGCCAGAAGTCGTTTCAACGGAAACTTGCATGTAATGCCTCACAAAATTTTGTACACGATAATCTTAAACAGACCACACATATTTGTTCTTTTGGTCTGCACATCGCCCGCAAAGCGAGCAAAATTAAAGCGCGAAATTTTCCGGCAAAGGGGGATATTAGTCAAGCAAACAGATGAAAATAAATGATTAAGTTGAAAGAAACTAAATGAGTAAAGAACGGAGAAGAAAACTGTTAATACAAGTAAGAAATAATGGGGTGGACAATGGGGCTCGAACCCACGACCGACGGAATCACAATCCGCAGCTCTACCAACTGAGCTATGCCCACCATCGCGCTCTTCAAAAGACCAATGATGTTAACGTATAGACTCGAACTGTAATGCACACGCATACAGCAGAGACAAAACGGAAACCATCATATTGTATTGAAAAGTGGTCTAAGAGTGACCCAAAAGCAAAACTTAAACACTAAAGCATTGCTTTTAAAGAAAAAATGGTGCGGACGGAGAGACTCGAACTCTCACACATTGCTGCACCAGAACCTAAATCTGGCGTGTCTACCAATTCCACCACGTCCGCATTTTGATTAGAGAGAATGGGGTGGACAATGGGGCTCGAACCCACGACCGACGGAATCACAATCCGTAGCTCTACCAACTGAGCTATGCCCACCATTACTCTCTTAACTGACATTGGCACGCCCAGCAGGATTCGAACCTGCAACCTACGCCTTAGAAGGGCGTTGCTCTATCCAGTTGAGCTATAGGCGCCCGACATATGTCAGCTCCCTTAATTAAGCACCAAATAAGGCTTGCTTAGCAAGTCATTTGAGCGCCTCGTCTTAAGGAGGTGCGAATAATATACAGCTCAATTTAGGCCGTCAACAGTTTTTTTTTACTATTAAAATAAACAGGTTACTTTCTCATCAATTCGACGAAAAAATGCTTAAAAAGCATTCAATTATCTACCCTACCGCCCTCTCTTATATCTGCAGCAGAAGCATCTATTAAAATTTTCCCTCATAAAGTCCACTGATAGCTTTGAAAGCCCCTTGGCGCATTTTATGAACCATGAGAGAATTCGCACCAGAATATTTATTTAGGAAAAGCCCTTTAAATGAGCGCGAAGATAATCGATGGCAAGCAAATTGCCGCAGAAGTTCGCCGTCAGGTTGCAGAAGGCGTACAGCAACGTATTCAAGACGGTAAATCAGCACCATGCCTTGCAGTAATTCTCGTTGGCATGGACCCAGCCTCCCAGGTTTATGTGCGCAATAAGAAAAACGCATGTAAGGAAGTTGGTTTTGAGTCCCGCTCTTATGATCTACCTGCAGAGACTTCTCAGGAAGAACTGCTAGATCTAGTAGATGAACTAAACCAGGACGCCTCTGTAAACGGCATTCTTGTTCAGCTGCCCTTACCAGAACATCTTGATGGTAACGAAATTCTTGAACGCATCCGCCCCGATAAAGATGTTGATGGCTTCCATGCATTCAACCTTGGCCGTCTGGCGCAACGTATGCCGGTACTTCGCCCGTGTACACCTAAGGGCGTTATGACCCTCCTCCACTCTACGGGCCAGCGCTTACAGGGAATGGAAGCCGTTGTGGTTGGCGCTTCAAATATTGTTGGCCGCCCGATGTCTCTTGAGTTACTTCTTGCAGGTTGCACAGTAACAACCACTCACCGCTTTACGAAAGACCTTGAAGGTCACGTTAACCGTGCGGACCTGGTTGTAGTCGGTGTTGGTATTCCAGGGCTGGTTAAAGGCGAATGGATAAAAGATGGCGCTACGGTGATTGATGTTGGTATCAACCGTTTGGAAGATGGTCGTCTGGTAGGTGATGTTGGCTACGAAGAGGCTGAGAAACGTGCTGGCTTCATTACTCCAGTCCCAGGTGGTGTTGGCCCTATGACTGTAGCCACGCTGATGGAAAACACTCTGGAAGCTGCTAATAAGCAGGACGCTTCATAGTCCTAGTTTTCTCTTAATAAAAAAGGCAGCTTATAGCTGCCTTTTTTTGTTCGCACAATGAAGAAGTACATTAAGCTTCGCGGAACCAGGTTGTACCTTCGCGGCTGTCTTTCAGAATAACGCCCTGCTCTGTCAGTTCATCTCGGATTCGATCAGACTCTGCAAAGTCACGATTCTTTTTAGCTTCAGCTCGCTGCTCAATCAGAGCCTCAATTGCTTCTGCTGTTAACTCACCTTCTTTCGCTTCCCCCTGCAAGAATGCTGCAGGCTCTTGTTGGAGCAATCCCAGAATACCGCCTAATTTTTTCAACTGACCTGCAAGCAAAGGCGCATCCGCAGATTTCTCACGACTGGCTTTGTTAAGTTCATTTACCAGCTCAAACAGGACAGAGATCGCTTTCGGCGTGTTGAAGTCATCGTTCATCGCTTCGATAAAACGAGCTTCAAAATCGTTGTTGATATCACCTTCAACCGCTTCGACTTCACGTAAAGCCTGGTAGAAACGCTCAAGCATTACGCGCGCTTCTTTAAGACTATCTTCGCTGTAGTCAATGTAAGTTCTGTAGTGAACACGTGCCAGGAAGAAACGAACCACTTCAGCGTTGTACTTTTCCAGCACGTCACGAATTGTGAAGAAGTTACCTAAAGACTTGGACATTTTTTCCGAGTTCACTCGAACCGGACCAGCGTGCATCCAAGTGTTTACGTAAGTACAACCATTAGCCGCTTCAGACTGAGCAATCTCATTCTCATGATGCGGGAATGGTAGATCCGGGCCACCGCCATGAATATCAAATGTGTCACCGAGGCAGCATTTAGACATTGCAGAACATTCAATATGCCAGCCTGGGCGACCATTACCCCAAGGGGATTTCCAGCTCACCTCACCCTCTTTTGCTGACTTCCACAATACAAAGTCCAGAGGGCTTTCTTTAGCCTCTTCAACCTCAACACGGGCACCCGAACGAAGCTCATCAACATTTTTGTTGGTCAACTTGCCATATTCTGCAAACTTTTCGACACGGTAATAAACATCGCCGTTAGGGGCAGGATAAGCAAAACCTTTGTGCACCAGCGTCTGAACCAGATTAATAATGTCATCAATATGTGCGGTCGCACGAGGCTCCTGATCTGGGCGTAGCACAGACAATAATGTTTCATCTTCATGCATAGCAGCAATCATTCGCTCAGTCAGTTCATGAGGCTCTTCCCCATTTTCTGCCGCACGCTTGATGATTTTGTCATCTACATCGGTAATGTTACGAACATACTCCACATCCCAACCCTGTGAACGCATAAAGCGAGTGATAACATCAAATGCCACCATCACACGTGCGTGACCAATATGACAGTAGTCATAGACTGTCACACCACACACGTACATTTTAATTTTGCCCTCTTCGAGAGGTTTAAAAGGTGCTTTTTCTTTGCTTAGAGTGTTGTAGATCTGCAACATGTTTTCGTACTTAACTTCTTAGACCTGATGAAAGGGGCAATATTATAGGGAAATTCGCTCCGGCTGACAGTTATTTATCCAAGCCAATTAAGGTTTCGAGATGAAAACGTCTAATTCACCTATAGAGACATCAAGTAACGGGCTTTTTTCAGTCGTCAGAATAAGCTTACCTCTGGCAGGGTCTCTATCCCAGAGAATAGCCTCCCACTGAGCATAAGGGCTCAACTTTTGAAATCTGGCGCCTTCCCATATGGGTTTTATTTCACCAACCCCTTTTGTTGGTATCACCCAGACGAACGAACTACCGAAGATAATATTTTTCTCATAACCCAGTAATACCAGAGACTTGGAATTCAGATCGTAATCCGCAGCGGTAATTAAGCCTCTGACGTCAAAACTGTCGGTAGGATAAACGTGTTGAAGCGCTCTATTTTTGTCCAAACGATACAAATTGGTTTTTTCATCTTTACGGTTTTTGCTAAACAACCATAACTCATTCCCAACAGAAGCCAGGGCTTCGCAATCGTAATTGTGGTTTTTACTGGATGAAAAGTCAGTTCTATCAGCGTATTCAAAGGTTATGGTTTCTGATGCCACTTCCGTCTCTGCAGCGAGCAGTTCACTCCACCGTATTTTATAGATCTGTAGTTGGATTCGGCTCGCACGATTATTTCCACAATCAGCGACATAAAGAAACTCTTCATCCTGAGCCAGCTCCTCCCAATCCACATTCTTGGCACCACTTACGTTTACCCTTCTCTGTAACTTAAAGTCAGTGTTCAACGCATAAAGCACCGGGCCATCGCCACTATCATTCAACGTCCAGATAAGGCCATCTCTTTGTGCTATTCCCGAAGTTTCGATGACAGCATCGGGGAGTTGGGCCAGTAACCGTATATCACCGGTTAAAGAAATTTCAGTTCCAGCCCTTGGCTGCTGAACCTTAGTTGAAGAGCAACCAGACAAGATGCAAATCACCCCCAGTGCGATAGTGATTCGATTAAGCATCTCGCCTCTTAAATGCGTAAAACTGTACATAACTGATGAATACCTTCTTGTATGCACAAAAAATTATCATTTCCCAATTTGATTATTCAAAAAAAACACGACAAGCATCAATTTATTTTTTTTCTTTGAAAATTTTGAATCTACCTTGGTTCATTAGTGAATTAATCTCAGCCTCTCTACAAATAATTACACAATACTTACTAACGGGACTATCTTCAAAAAGCGGTGGAGATTTTTATGGAGTCATATAAACCAGACCATCACTCCTCGCTGATAGGGAATAAAAATCAAAAAAAAGCTGTACACAATGATTTACCCGCAGTCATCAGCAAAAACATAACCAAAGTAAATTACAGAAAGGCAAACCAGCAACCCAGAAAATTAGATGATCATTTAGAGTTGCTGTTTACCTCTTTAATCGCCCACTTCAACCATGTGTTTGAAGAGGATTTAGGCGGCACTGTACTCGACATCAGCATGGAGCCTGATCTTAAGTCATCAATATCATCATTTTCCGACAGGGTCACTACAGTGACTACAGATCTGTTCGGTACATATTTTGATCTACACCCTGAACTCAATGAACAACAAGCTCTGGATCAATATATGAACATGCTTTACTCAAGCATTAATATGACCATCTCAGACTTTAAGGAGATGCTGGATGGATTTCATCAGCTTGATGAAGAAACATCTTCAGCACTGGATGAGATCAGTGACGCTATAATCGAAAAGGGAAATGAGTTCATTGATAGTTTCGGGTTTGCATGCGATGAATTTATTGGTGATGCTGAAACCAGTGAATCAGATCTTCCAAGGCACTATCTCTGGAGTCATGAACTGCAATCGCATTAGCCTAAATAGATTAAACGCCGCAGAAGCGGCGTTTAAAAATTTCATGGAGAACTAGTGCAGGTCGTCATATTTTTTACGAATTGCGACCAGTTTTGGTTGAATATCCAGCGGCGCATAGTTCATCGCCTGCTCGAATAATTCTTTGTTCTTTTCAGAAAGGCGCTCCTCTTCACTCATAGCCGATAGTTTTTCCATTGCTTCGATAAACTTAGGATGAACCTTTTCACTTGCAGTCATACTGGAGCCCTCCCGTTTGGATATTAATATATCCATTTGTGAATGAAGAAT
>JASBRM010000142.1 GCA_030149405.1 Neptuniibacter sp.
GCATTCAACGCCACTCAACACCAAAGATTACAAAGTGACTGTGCAGCTAATGGCTGAAAAGTATGATGTACCCGCAGCATTGGTACGAGCTGTGATCCACGCTGAATCTGCGTATAAGGTCGATGCAATATCAAAAGCCGGTGCTCAGGGGTTGATGCAATTGATGCCAGCAACAGCAGAAGAGTTGGGTGTGACCAAACCATTCAGTGCCGTGCAGAATATTGAAGGTGGGACTAAATATCTGGCTTTCCTGCTGGATCACTTCTCCGGTAATGAACGCCTGGCGACAGCAGCCTACAATGCAGGCCCGGGTGCAGTCACCCGTTATAAAGGGGTTCCTCCCTATGCTGAAACTGAGGCCTATGTTGAGCGTGTAGCCATATTGAGAAATCGCTACGCCGATCAGCTCTAAGGAAACTGATAACCTCCGTTAGCCCCTTAGGCTATCTTTGCATCCTGAGCGTAATATTCGCTACTCAGGTTTACCGCTTGGGTTACTCCAAACAGTGGATGTGGACTAGGGGATACTGCCAGCACAATATCTACTGCAGGCAAGGGTGGCATGTTCTCATTTTCCAACGGATACAGCCCTTCAGTCAGGCTTGATGACGCCAGAGTGCCAAGACCTAAACCCCGTTTTAGCAATGTCTTTAAGGTAGCTGAACTGGAGCTGGTGCAGATCAGATCATGAAGTCTGCCTGTCTTGTCCAAACCATCAATGGCAGCAGTGTGGAATTTACAATCTTCGTCATAGAGCACCAGAGGGATGGTTTCTCTCTCTACCAGTTCCGGATACCCTCCGTGCACCCATAAACCTTTGTCATGACGTAAGATATAGCCTTCTTCCTTATCCGGAGCGCGGGTGAGTATGGCAAGGTCTATATCACCGTTATCGAGATACTCACGTAACTTGGTACTGCTGTCGCATAACACCTTTAGATGCAGAGTAGGGTATTGAGCGTGAATGATTTCCAACAAGTCAGCCAATACCGAATCCACGTAGTCATCCGGGCAGCCAACGGTTAGAGGCCGGTGATTTTGGAGGGTGGAAAATTCCCCAACAGCTTCGTCATGTAAAGAAACGATTTTTCGAGCATAACTGACGAGTTTTTTGCCCTTTTCAGTTAAGAGAAGGTTTCGGCCCTCTTTTATAAACAGAGAATGACCTAAATCCTCTTCCAGTTTCTTCATCTGCATGCTGATTGCGCCCTGAGTACGATGAATCTGTTTAGCCGCACGGGTAAAGCTGCCGGTATCCACAAAGGCAACAAAGCTTCTTAGGGCGTCCAGATCCATATGTTTCTCCAAATGATCAGCAATGCTAATAGGTGCTATCAAAATTAATCGTTAGTGCTGTCTTTAGCAAGTCGGCAGAATAAGCTCAGTTGTTTATCTCAAAGGAATTAAGAAATGGAACTGATCATCGGTAACAAAAATTATTCTTCCTGGTCCCTGCGTGGTTGGTTGATGCTGGAAGCATTTAATTTAAAGTTCAAAGAGACCAAGCTTCTGTTATTTACAGAAGACTTTTACAACTCTTTAAGCGCTCATGAAGCGGCGGATAAAGTGCCTGTACTTATCGATGGTGATGTAACAGTTTGGGATTCACTGGCTATCTGTGAGTACGTGAGTGAGCGTCACCTAAATGGCAAAGGCTGGCCTGAAGGTTATGCTGATCGTGCAATGGCCCGCTCAATCAGTAACGAAATGCACTCAGGCTTTTTTGGTGTCAGAAATGAGATGCCCATGAACTGCCGGGCTAAACGCAGGGTTGAGCTATCAGAACAGGCAAAAAAAGATATCACACGCATTGATCAGCTCTGGTCCTCTTTACGCAAAACTCATGCAGACAAAGGGCCTTGGTTATTTGGGGAATTCTCAATTGCGGATGTAATGTACGCTCCAGTGGCACTGCGCTTCAGAACCTACGGAACCAAAGTTTCTGAAGAAAGTCAGGCTTATTGCGATGCTTTATACAATCATCCGGCTATACAGTTATGGGTAAAAGATGCCTTGCTGGAAACTGAAATTGTTGAGGAAGATGAAGCGGGAGAAGAGGTAAATTAATCACTCGAAAGTGGGGATTTCCTATCGGTTTCAAATCAAGATTTATTTAGGTTATTGGAAAATGCACTGCCCTGATTAGGACAGTGCTTCATTTCACAGGAACGAGTTTGATCAGTGTTCTAAAATCTGACTTAAGAACAGCTGCAAACGATCGGTTTGAGGATTAGTGAAAATCTCTTCCGGTGTGTTTTCCTCTACGATTTCACCTGCATCCATAAAGATAACCCGGTCGGCTACCTTCTTAGCGAACCCCATCTCATGGGTTACACAGAGCATGGTCATACCTTCATTGGCGAGCTCAACCATTACGTCCAGTACTTCTTTGATCATCTCTGGATCGAGTGCAGACGTTGGCTCGTCAAACAGCATAATTTCCGGGTTCATACACAGGGAGCGGGCAATCGCCACACGCTGTTGCTGACCACCGGAGAGCTGGCCTGGAAACTTGTAGGCCTGATCTGGAATCTTAACGCGTTCCAGATATTTCATTGCTGTGGCTTCCGCTTCTTTCTTCGGCTTTTTCTGTACCCAGATTGGGCCCAGCGTCAGGTTTTCCAGAATGGTCAGGTGAGGGAAGAGGTTAAAGTGCTGGAACACCATACCCACTTCCTTACGGATCGCTTCGATGTTCTTTACGTCTTCGATCATCTCAACGTCATTCACCACCAGAGAACCTCTCTGGAACTCTTCAAGACGGTTGATGCAACGGATCATGGTGGATTTACCTGAGCCTGAAGGGCCGCAGATAACGATGCGTTCACCTTTCTTAACCCGCAGGTTAATGTCTTTCAGAACATGGAACTCGCCATACCACTTATTGAGATCCTTGATGGTGATGATGTCTTGATTATGTTCGATAGATTTCTCGTGTTCGATACTCACAAGGAACTCCTATTAATTCTTATGACTGGTGTCTAATTTACGTTCGATGGAAGAACTGATCATGGACATGCTGAAACAGCAGATCCAGAACACCAGTGCTACAAACAGATAACCTTCAGTCGAGTGACCGCCTAACCAGTTGGAGTTAGTCAGAGCGGTTTGGGTGGTACTCAGCATCTCGAAGATACCGATGATCAACAGGAAGGTTGTGTTTTTGAATAACATGACAAAGGTTGCCAGTATGTTTGGCATGGAAACCTTGATCACCTGCGGCAGGATAATCAGCAAGGTTTTCTGCCAGTAACCCAGTCCCAGTGAATCTGCTGCTTCATACTGGCCTTTAGGTACCGCCTGGAAGCCGCCACGGAACACTTCCGCCATATAACCTGCCATGAATAGTGTCAGTACTATCCATACCCTGAGTAGCTTGTCGACATTGGTGCCTTCCGGGAAGAACAGCGGCAGCATTACCGAACCCATAAAGAACAGGGCTAGTACGGGTACACCACGGAAAAACTCAATCAAAATCACACAGACACTCTTCATAAAGGGCATATCTGAGCGACGTCCCAGAGCCCATAAAAAACTCAGAGGGAAGGCGATGATAATACTCGCTGCTGCCATCAATACATTAAGAGCAAAACCACCCCAGTAATCAGTCGAGACATATTCCAGGCCAATCAGTGAGCCGTTCAGGATGATAATCCACAGGAAGGGCAGAATCAGAAAGGCAGGAATTGCCAGTTTATTTCTGGAATCTTTGGGTAACAGGTAAGACGCGGCGATAACAGCGATTAAAGAGAATAGGCAGATGAAAATACGCCAGATCTCTTCAGCAGGGTAACTGCCAAAGAAGAACTGCTTGGACCATGCGCTGACAAAGACCCAGCACGCACCTTCTTTGGTACAGGCGTCCTGAGTTGTTCCGCTCCAGTTTGCAGACAAAAATAACCAATCCACCAATGGCGGAATTACGGTCGCGAGGAATCCCAGAATAAGCAGTGTGGCGATGGAATTGCCGATGGAGGAAAAAAAGTTCTCTCTGACCCAGTGTACAAATCCCACCGTATCTTTGGGAGCGGGTTGGGCCGGTAAAGGTTTAAATTCACGCATAACTTCTCTCCTTTACCTCTCAACCAATGCAACGCTTTTATTAAAGCGATTCATTACGAAAGAAATGGTCATATTCACAGCAAAGTAAACGGCCATTGTCATAAATACGATCTCAATAGCCTGACCTGTTTGGTTGAGTGTTGTGCCCACAAACACGGTGAACAGATCTGGGTAGCCGATTGCGGTTGCCAGTGTCGAGTTTTTCACCAGACTTTGATACTCACTGTTGAGTAGAGGCACAATCACGCGCATCGCCTGAGGCACAATGATTAACTGCATTATCCGGCTTTCTTTCAAACCCAAGCTGCGTGCGGCTTCGGTTTGTCCATGTGGAACCGCCTGAATACCGGCTCTTACCGCTTCCGCAATAAAGGCTCCTGTATAGATAGAGAGGGCAACTGCCAGCGCCATAAGTTCAGGAATAACCGTTATGCCGCCGCGGAAGTTAAAACCTTTAAGCACTGGATAATCCAGAGTGAACGGGAAACCAGTCACGATTAATGCCATGAATGGCAGGCCGAATAGAATCGCCAGACTGGTGCTTAAAACCGGGTATTGCTGACCTGTGCGTTCCTGACGTTTTTTTGCCCAGCCTTTAAGCCAGAATACAGCTGCTATGGCTGCA
>JASBRM010000145.1 GCA_030149405.1 Neptuniibacter sp.
GAGAGCGCTTGTTCTAATCGATCATGTACATTTTGAATCATTGCCGCATCCGCTTCTGGTCCATCCTGAGAGGCTTCCAGCAAAGCTTTGATGCAATCCA
This sequence comes from Neptuniibacter sp., assembly GCA_030149405.1. Classification (GTDB taxonomy): domain Bacteria; phylum Pseudomonadota; class Gammaproteobacteria; order Pseudomonadales; family Balneatricaceae; genus Neptuniibacter. Next base: position 101 of record JASBRM010000145.1, read on the forward strand.
CTGATTCCAGCAGAAGGTTAATCAAATCAGGTGTCACTTCCTGCTGACCACTGCGCAATGCATCCAGCAGTGTTTCAACAATGTGCGTAAAATCAGCTACTTCTGAAAACCCAAAGGTTCCTGAACCACCTTTGATGGAATGCGCTGCTCTGAAGATAGTATTGATCGTTTCCTCATCAGCAGAATCCAAATTTAGCAGGCTGGATTCCATTACCTCCAGACCTTCGTAACTTTCTTCCAGGAAAGTTGCAACAAACTGGGACAGATCAATACTCATATCAATTTACTACCGAATTACACGTTTAATGGTACTCATGAGCTTTTCAGGGTTGAATGGCTTCACCAGCCAACCTGTTGCCCCTGCAGATTTACCTCTTTGTTTCATCTCAGGAGAGCTTTCAGTGGTTAACACAAGCACTGGGGTAAACTTGTACGCAGGCAGCTTTCGTAATTCTGCACAAAAGGTAATACCGTCCATCTTAGGCATATTCACATCGGTTAATACCAAATCGAAACGACCGGTTTTTGCTTTACCTAGTGCGTCTTGCCCATCCACAGCTTCTACAACCTGATACCCTTCTTGTTTAAGGGTAAAAGTCACCATATTTCTTAAAGAAGCTGAATCATCTACTACAAGAATGGATGACATTGTTTTCTCCAATTAATTCTTTTTTGCAATTAGCCTAAGGCCAGATACTCAGACATTCCCAGACGTTGAGCCGTTGATTTGAGCATTTCAGAGGGTTCGATCCAGGAAAACTCGAGGTTCGAGCTTTTCACTTCAATAACAAAAGCAGCGAGTAGTTGAATTGCAGCAGTATCGACACGCGACAGTTCAGAAGCGTTAAGCGATAAAGGGGGTTCTTTTTGCAGCAGGTCCGAAAGTCGCTTTTTCCATTCTAATGCGTTTCCGATAGAGAGTTCGTCAGGTAGAGCGAGTTGACTTTCAGTGCTCATTTTCTGGTCCTTACTACAATTTGGTTGTTGTTACTCAACGAGCGATAAAAACAAATATATAACACCAATTGAATATAGTTAGTAAACTCCCTTAACTACAATCAGATGTCAAAGGTTTTTTTCACCCTTCAAATCATTTTAAGTGCTTTATTTATATGTGATATTACAAAAGCTCAAATATATTCCAAGTGTACTTGTAGACTACTGCTGCAACTCAATATTCCCCCTTTTTTCTTAGGGTCATAAGATCAACGGAACCAATCTCAATTAAGTTGTTCTAAAAGCATTAATTAGCGGTTCTCAACTTAACTACAGAATTATTAGCTCAGAGCACACATGATGAAACTCTTATCGATCAAATCTACATTTGCCCTGCTTGGCCTGACCCTGGCACTGCCTCTTTATGCCGAGTCAACAAAACCTACTCATAATCTGGCGGTTGCCACGTTCGCTGGAGGCTGCTTTTGGTGTACTGAATCTGATTTTGAAAAGATGGATGGCGTGGTACAGGTAATCTCAGGTTACAGCGGCGGAGTCAAAAAGAATCCAACCTACAAACAGGTTGCCTCAGGTCAGACTAAACACACTGAAGCGATACAGGTATTTTATAACCCTGATGTAATTTCGTATGAGGGCTTAGTGCATCGATTGTGGCGAGTTATGAACCCTGTTGATGGTAACGGCCAGTTTGTAGATCGCGGCAAGCAGTACCGCCCAGCCATTTATTACCATAATCCGGCTCAAAAGGAAGTGATTGATAAGTCGATCATTGACCTAAAAAAAACCGGAAAGTACGAATCTCCGCTGGCAACTGAAATCAGCCCATTTACCAACTTTTATGTTGCGGAAGATTATCATCAGGACTACCACACCAAAAACCCTCTGCGTTATAGCTACTACCGCAATGGCTCTGGCCGAGACAAATACCTAGAAGGTGTATGGGGTGAGAACTATAAGTTTGATTATTCAAAATTCAGCGGCCAGGCGTCCCTTGCTGATGAACCCGCTAAGAAATTTGTCAAACCCACTGAACATTACCTCAAAACCACTCTGACACCGCTGCAATATAAAGTAACTCAGGAAGATGGCACCGAAAGAGCGTTTGATAACGAATTCTGGAATGAAAAACGCGCCGGTATTTACGTAGACATTGTTAGCGGGGAACCTCTCTTCTCCTCCGCTGATAAATTCAAATCAGGTTCGGGTTGGCCAAGTTTCACTCAACCCATTCAAGGCGTATCCATTGTAGAAAAAGAAGATAATTCCTTTTTCATGAAACGGGTTGAAGTAAGGAGCCCGTTGGCAAACTCACATCTAGGGCATGTGTTCCCAGATGGCCCAGCACCCACGGGCCTTCGATACTGCATCAACTCAGCATCGTTAAAGTTTATTCCTAAAGAAGAGATGGTCGCTCAGGGATACGGGGATTACTTAGATCTGATTAAATAATCAGCAGAGTTAAAACAGCGAACTAAAGTTCGCTGTTTTTTTATGAATAGAATTTAGCGATTATTCCAGTGTATGCACTCTTCCAAAGTCACTCCTGACCCGCCAAATATATCCAGAGCACTACCAATAGTCAGGTCCACTTTCCCAGAAGATAGCTTATCCACCAATTGAAGATCTTCCAGAGAACGAGCTCCACCAGCATAAGTAACAGGAATAGTGCAATATTTTCCCAATAGTTCGACCAATTCCTGATCGATCCCACCTTGTAATCCTTCAACATCAGCAGCGTGAATCAGAAATTCTGCACAATGTTCGCTTAATTGCTGCAAAGTTTCTTGGTTAACAACCGTTTCCGTGACGGTCTGCCAGCGATTCGTGGCAATATTCCACCCCTGGTCTGTTTTCCTGCAACTCAGATCCAGCACTAAACGCTCCGCACCTGTGATTGCCTTGATTCGGTCTAATCGCTCCCAACTAAACTGTCCGTTTTCGAACAAATAGGAAGTCACAATAACGTGGGATGCACCCGCCTCCAGAAACTCTTCAGCATTATCTTGATTCACACCCCCACCAAACTGCATACCTTGGGGCCATGTTTTCAGCGCGGATAAAGCCTGCTCTTTATTTCCCGGGCCTAATGCAATGACATGACCGCCTGTGAGTTGATTTTGCTTATACAAATTAGCGTAATAAGCTGCATTGTAAGCACTAACAAAATTAGTATCAGCCCCTTTATCATTAAGGCTACCGCCGACAATTTGCTTTACCTGCCCCTGATGCAGATCGATACAAGGTCTAAATTGAGTCACTCTAGTGGATACCATGGAGAAAAAATAAAAACTGATTTTAACAGTCTTAATCTGATAGATCAGTAATGCGGACCCGCTCAATTATCTTTCTGACTTCTGGAAAAGCTTTTCCTGTGTTAACAGGCCCTAACTCAGTCGCTAAAACTGACAAGCTCAAAGCTCACTGTTCCACCTTTAAACATAGGCAGATCCAGAGGCTCCTCACGAACAAGCTTCACCAAACCAACCCCAGGGGCATACCATTCTTTTTGGGTCATCAAAATATCCTGATACCCGAGTCTGGGGTCCACATACATACTTATCTCGCCCTGCCCGGTAACCTCGATACAGTTTTCAAATACTCCAGCTGGAACAGAGACCGTGGCATCAATAGCCGTTATTTCGTTAGACATCATGAAACGTTTTAAGCCGGGGTTAGGTAACGAGTGAAACTCTACGCTTCTCAACGTGTAAGGTTGAGTTTCTACCGTCCAGAAACGCCCGAGTTCAAGATCTTTGGGACCCGGTAATATCTTTCTCTCTTCTTGATCAAACCTTGGGTTATTTTCTATAACAATGCGCTTTGCAATTCTGTGGCTTCCAGTATCATCCTGCAAAATGTAGTAATCGGTACCATCTGAGGTTTTTCTGATAAAGACCGGCTCGCCTGAATAATCTCCTGGCAAATCCACTGCACCTATGTTGATCACTGAATAACGCTCAGACTGCCTCTCACTCACAAGATCTTTTGTGACTTTATACTCCCAGCTCAACCCTTCTTTGAGCGGAAAGTAATTTGTCTGAGAATCTTCGCCACTACAGGCAGTAAGACAAAAAATGCAGATACCCACAACCAAAGAGCGCATAGGCTATTTCTCCGGCAATGCAGGATCAGGGAGTTTGACGAATTCCAGTCCCAGATATTTTTGACCGGACCGCTTTTTCTTTGACTCTATGGCTGGCAGCTCCGATTGCGGATTGATAATACCCAGTTGCAGTGAACCATTTTGAATTTCACGAAGTGCTTCTGAAACCTTACCATGTATTTCCTGAGTGTATTCCAGCCGATAGGCTCTGGGCTGTTCCGCCAGCTCAAGATTTTTGAGATCTGATAGCCAAATATAAATATTTCCTTCAAGCCCGGTTTCTTCGTCGGGTTCCTCAATCACTGCAAAGTGCAACAGAAAACGATCCGGTAAATCAGAATAAGTTGGCCAGCCTTGAGACTCTTTCCAGCCCTCATAACTCATCCAATAGAAGACCAAGACAACAACGATGAGTCCGGCTTTTAAAATCCAGGCAAGACGACTGAAAATCAACGTCAGCAATAACAGCGACGCCAGAAATACATACGCAAAACTTAAACTCAGTAAGACTTCATTCATTTCGATAGGCCTTTGACCAGACTCTTCTGCAACTGATTAATATTAGTAACCTTGCCATTTGGGGTTAATGTAAAGCGTACTGCTGTTTGTTCGTCACCCTCTTTTTTCAAAACCGCTGTGTGATAGTGTAAAACCTTCATCACCGGGTTGACCTCAGCCAGATACACGGTCACAGGAACCTCTGTTTTATTTTCACTTTTAAAATAGTGAACATTGATGACGTATTCACCCGGGGGGCGTCCACGAATCGTCAATACTTCTTGGTTCAACGGATTGATAATTTCTTTGCCGTTTATCACCTGAGTATCGTTTGCTAAGCCCCGATCATCCCGATCAAGGTGCATCAATCCATCCTGAGTTCTCTTGTACCAGACTTGTTTACCATCCGGTCCTGAAGCCCAAACATCGATATCATTAGGGTCACGGTCTGGCCAGCTTACAGTAATCAGCAGTTCTGCTTTAGGGTCAATAATGCCGGTTTTAGCAGGCGGGTTAAGCAGTAATAGCGCTATAAGAAACAGAAAGGTAAAGGTCAACAATGCGTTAAACAGCAGGTCCGTAAACGGATCAATATCTGTTGAGGTACGCCGCTGAAATAAAGCCATAGATATCCTTTATTCCTGCTTCGAAGCAGAACAATAATCCTGCCCAAGCCCGACACCCGTAGCAACAACCTGATCAGCACAACGATCCAGCAAAAGGTACTGCATGCCCAAAAGCATACTGCTGACCAGACCCACCATGGTGGTGTTCATTGCCACCCCCATACCTTGAGTCATCTGCTGCATCAGTTGCTTAATATCGGTGATATCCAGATTCTCCAAGCCGGACACAGAACTGAGCATAAGAAC
>JASBRM010000153.1 GCA_030149405.1 Neptuniibacter sp.
AACCTGTTTTTCCTCAACCACCTGACCATCAGCGTCACTGGAATCCGTGCGGATACCGAGTTTTGCGGTAGTAACGTAGCGCTTATCAGAATCCAAAAGATGCTGAGAGAACTTGGTCGCCTCTCCAAGACAAACCGGCAGCATACCGGTTGCCAATGGGTCAAGCGCGCCAGTATGCCCGGCTTTCTGGGCATCAAAGAGACGTCTGACTCGCTGAAGTGCGGAATTAGAAGAGATGCCGGTCGGTTTATTCAACAGGAATACACCGTCGACCGCCCGGCCTCGGGATTTTCTACGACGCCCCACGAATTAGTCCTCGTCGGTGTCGTTATTTTTGCTCGCCTTCTGATTTTCTTCGCGAATCGTCGCTTCAATCAGATGGTGCAGATTACGTCCACGCTCAATTGTGTCATCGAAGTGGAAGCGCAGCTGCGGCATTACGCGCAGTTTGACGTTCCGAGCCAGCTCACCACGCAGGAAGCCTGCCGCGCTGTTCAGAACCTTAAGTGAATCAACAATTGCTTCTGCTTCATCTTTACCGTTCAAAGGCAGAACAGTGATGTACACATCCGCAAAACCAAGATCCTTCGCCACTTTGACATAGCTTACAGTCACCATGCCCAGGCGAGGATCTTTCACTTCAAACTGGATCAACTGAGCCAGCTCACGTTGGAGCTGGTCAGCAATCCGTTCTGTACGACTATAATCGCGTGCCATATAGGTTATTTGTTACCTTGTATTTGCAACATTACAGCGTACGCTGAATTTCAACTGTGTCGTAAACCTCAATCTGGTCTCCGACTTTAACGTCGTTGTAGTTCTTAACGCCGATACCACATTCCATACCCTGACGAACTTCGTTCACGTTGTCCTTGAAGCGACGCAGAGATTCCAGTTCACCTTCGTAGATAACAACGTTTTCACGCAGTACACGGATACGCTTGTTACGGAACACAGTACCTTCGATAACCATACAACCGGCAACCGCACCGATCTTAGGCGCTTTAAATACGTCACGTACTTCTGCAATACCCACGATCTCTTCACGATACTCAGGGGACAGCAGACCACCCATCGCCTGTTTAACGTCATCAATGATGTCGTAGATTACGCTGTAGTAACGCAGTTCGATACCTTCACGCTCCAGTACCTGACGCGCCTGAGCGTCCGCACGAACGTTAAAGCCGACCATCAGTGCATCTGCAGTTACTGCAAGGTTCGCATCTGTTTCAGCGATACCACCAACGCCACCGGATACGATGTTTACCTTAACTTCGTCAGTAGACAGATCTTCCAGTGCGTGTGTCAGTGCTTCCAGGGAACCACGTACGTCTGTTTTCAGTACGATGTTGAACTGCTTAACGTCACCTGCCTGCATGTTTGCGAACAGGTTCTCTAGCTTAGATTTCTGCTGACGCGCCAGTTTCACATCACGGTATTTACCCTGACGGAACAGAGCCACTTCACGCGCTTTCTTCTCGTTGGATACCATGGTGAATTCATCACCAGCATTTGGTGTACCATCCAGACCCTGAATCTCTACAGGAATCGCAGGACCCGCAGCTTCAATTGGCTTACCGTTCTCATCCAGCATTGCACGTACACGACCATAGTGCAGGCCTGCCAATACGATATCACCCTTACGCAGAGTACCGTTCTGTACCAGTACTGTTGCAACCGGACCACGACCTTTATCCAGACGGGATTCAACGACAACACCCTGACCCGGTGCATTAGGTACCGCTTCCAGTTCAAGAATTTCAGATTGCAGCAGTACTGCATCCAGAAGTTCATCAATGCCCTGACCTGTTTTCGCCGATACATTTACGAACTGGTTCTCACCACCCCATTCTTCCGGGATAACTTCCAATGCTGCCAGTTCGTTTTTAACACGATCAGGATCAGCTTGTTCTTTATCGATCTTGTTAACTGCAACAACCAGAGGCACGCCAGCCGCTTTCGCGTGCTGTACCGCTTCTTCGGTTTGTGGCATTACGCCATCATCTGCAGCTACAACCAGAATTACGATATCGGTTACAGATGCACCACGCGCACGCATCGCAGTAAAGGCTGCGTGGCCCGGAGTATCCAGGAAAGTAACCATGCCATTATCAGTATCTACATGATATGCACCAATGTGCTGTGTGATACCACCAGACTCACCAGACGCTACGCGTGATGAACGGATGTAGTCCAGCAAAGATGTTTTACCGTGGTCAACGTGACCCATTACAGTAACAACTGGTGCGCGACCTTCTTTGTCACCCTGCTGAGACTGGATGCTTTCCAGCAACGCTTCTTCAACCGCGTTTTCCTGCATTGGCTTCGGCGTGTGGCCCATCTCTTCAACAACCAGAGTTGCTGTATCCTGGTCGATCACCTGGTTGATGGTCGCCATTGCGCCCATACCAAACATCACTTTGATCACTTCAGCAGCTTTGACGTTCATTTTCTTCGCCAGATCTGCAACCGTGATGCTTTCAGGGATGTTTACTTCAATTACCTGCTGAGTAGTTGGCTCTTTAAAGCCGTGCTCATTTGGCTTGTTAGAAATAGGTTTACCGTTCTTACCACGGTTACGGCTGATCTTACCGCCACGACGGTCGTTACCGCCTTGGTTACGGTTGTCAGCACCCTTCTTCTTACCTTTACCGCCGCGGTTGTTATCACGACCGCCAGCAGGTTCTTTCTTCTTAGCCTGTTCCTGAGCCTGGAAGCGAGCTTCTGCCTCTTTTTCTTTCTTAAGGCGACGCGCTTCTTCTTCCTCTTCACGCTTGATGCGTGCTGCTTCTTCAGCTTCTTTCTCGCGATTAGCCGCTTCCGCCGCTTCTTTTTCACGATTTGCAGCTTCAGCTGCGGCTTTAGCTTCTTCAGCTTCGCGAGCTGCTTTCTCTTCAGCTTCTTTCTGCAGACGCTCCTCTTCCTGACGTGCTGCTTCTGCTTTAGCCGCTTCATCGCGTGCTTCTGCTTCAGCCTGTTCAGATGGGTCCATCTCAGAACGTTTAACGTAAGTACGCTTCTTACGTACTTCTACGTTAACGGTTTTCTTTTTACCTGAAGCACCTGCCACTTTCAGAGTAGAAGTTGTCTTACGCTTCAAAGTGATCTTTTTAGGCTCACTGTCCGCTGCATCTTCACCATGACTGCGTTTCAGGTGGTTCAATAATGTTTGTCGTTCATTTTCTGAAACCTCAGCGGTTTCATTCTTACCGGAAATGCCTGCTTCCTGCATCTGCTCAAGCAAACGCTCAACGGAAACACCAACCATTTCGGCAAGTTGCTTAACTGTTACTTCTGCCATGTGGAGGCTCCTCTTCCGTTAACCTTTACTCTTCAGCAAACCATGGTGCACGTGCAGTCATGATCAGTGCTGCCGCTTTTTCTTCATTCATATCTTCGATGTCCATCAGGTCATCGATAGACTGTTCTGCAAGATCTTCCATTGTGATGATGCCCTGTGCAGCCATCAGGAAAGCAAGATGCTTATCCATACCTTCCATGGTCAACAGATCTTCTGCTGGTTCAGCCTTATCAAGCTTCTCTTCTGTCGCAATCGCAAGGTTCAGCAGAGCGTCTTTCGCACGCTTACGCAGTTCTTCAACAATATCTTCATCGAAGCCGTCAATTTCCAGCATTTCATCAACCGGAACGTACGCAACCTCTTCCAGAGTTGTGAATCCTTCTTCAACCAGCACTTCCGCAACATCTTCATCAACATCCAGGTGATTGATGAATACGTCGATTACAGAACCGACTTCAGACTGATGCTTCTCTTGCGCATCTTCTTCAGTCATTACATTCAGTTCCCAACCCGTCAGCTCAGATGCCAGACGAACGTTCTGGCCGTTACGGCCAATCGCCATCGCCAGGTTGTCTTCAGCAACCGCTACGTCCATTGAGTGGGTTTCTTCATCCAGTACGATGGAAGCCACTTCTGCCGGTGCCATTGCGTTGATTACCAGCTGCGCTGGGTTGTCGTCCCAAAGAACGATATCAACACGCTCACCACCCAGTTCGTTGGAAACCGCCTGAACACGCGCGCCACGCATACCAACACAAGCACCAACAGGATCGATACGGCCATCGTTGGTTTTAACCGCGATTTTCGCACGTGAGCCCGGATCACGAGACGCCGCACGAATATCAATAACCTCTTCAGAGATCTCTGGTACTTCGATACGGAACAGCTCGATCAGCATTTCGTTACAAGAGCGACTCAGGATCAGCTGAGGACCACGACCTTCTGAACGTACTTCCAGCAGAACCGCACGAACACGATCTCCCATACGGAATGCTTCACGCTGGATCAGCTGGTCACGTGGCAATAGAGCTTCAGCGTTGTTACCCAGATCTACAATAATGTTATCGCGTGTCACTTTTTTAACACTGCCCGAGATCAACTCACCCTGACGATCTCGGTACTGCTCAACAACTTTTGCACGTTCAGCTTCGCGAACCTTCTGTACGATGACCTGTTTAGCAGTCTGCGCAGCGATACGGCCAAACTTAACCGATTCAACTTCTTCTTCGTGGATATCGCCTGGTTGCAGAGCCGTATCAATCTCTTCCGCTTCTTCCATAGTCAGCTCAGTACCCAATGCAGGTACTTCTTCATTGCTAACTACCAACCAACGACGGAAAGTCTCGTAATCACCAGATGTACGGTCGATTACTACACGGATATCCGCTTCTTCGTCATAACGCTTCTTCGTTGCGGTCGCCAGAGCAACTTCAATCGCTTCGAAAATCACTTCTTTCGGAACATCTTTCTCGTTGGAAACTGCTTCCGCTACCAAAAGAATCTCTTTATTCATGCTTGCCTCGCCTAGACCTCAAATCCACGTTTAGAATTGCGGAATAATGTTCGCCCGATCGATATATTCAATCGGCAGCATATATTCTTCGTTATCAACAACTACCAGTACTTCATCACCCTCTACACCGTTGAGAACACCTTTAAACTTACGACGGCCCTCGAACGCAACACGTAGTCGCACCTGAATCTGAGAACCTGCATAAGCTTCAAATTGCTCTAACGTAAACAGAGGACGATCCATACCAGGGGAAGAAACTTCCAGGGTGTAGTTGCCAGCTATTGGATCTTCAACATCAAGAATGCCACTGGCCTGGTGACTTACAGCGGCACAGTCGTCCACTGAAATACCATTCTCAGAGTCAATGTACACTCTTAATGTGCTGTGTTTTCCCTGTGAGAGAAACTCAATTCCCCAGAGATCAAACCCCAATGCCTGCACTGATGGTTCGATTAACTCCTGCAATAGTTTCATTTTCGCTGACACGAATCGTTCACCTGTACTAACACATTGATCTAAAACCACTTATTTTTAGCAACTGGCTTTAAATCACAAATTTTAAAAACAAAAAATGGGTCCAATGACCCATTCCAGCAATACAGCATCTAACTTTGCTGTACTTCACCTACGAAAAAGCCCCTTAATAGGGGCCTTACGTATAGATAAGGTTGGTAGCGGGGGCCAGATTTGAACTGACGACCTTCGGGTTATGAGCCCGACGAGCTACCAGGCTGCTCCACCCCGCATCAATCTCTGAGCCACCTTATAAGGCTTATCGAAGGTCGAGATGCTCCCTTCGGCTCTTTTGGTTTGGGAGCCCGACAACTAAAAAGTGCTCCACCCCGCATCAAAAGCTTGATCAAATCACGCTTCAATCAAACTCGGAGAAAAAACTCAAAACATAAAGCTTCTTCCCAAAAAACTGGTGCAAATTGTATATGCACTCTGCGTTTTTTTCAAGATTAATGGTGCCCAAGGCCGGACTTGAACCGGCACGGCCTGACGGCCACTACCCCCTCAAGATAGCGTGTCTACCAATTCCACCACTTGGGCAACAAACTTTTACAGAAGAATCAGTTAGCTTGAGGAATATCTGATTCTGCAGGCGCAGCTGGCTTATCTGCATCCAGTGCAGGCAACTGAGCTTCTTCAACAGACTCTTTTACTTCTGCTGCTTTACTTTCAATCAATTCAGCAGAAGGAATACCAGCATCACCAACAGACTCTGCCTTGTTCTTAGCGTAAATTGCCAGAACAAAACTAGTTGCGAAAATACCTGCTGCAACCACTGCGGTCATACGAGACAGAAAGTTACCACTACCAGTACTACCAAATACTGTCTGGGAAGCACCCGCACCGAAAGATGCACCTGCTTCAGCACCTTTACCCTGTTGCAACAAGATCAAACCGATAATTGCTGCCGCCAGAAGTACATGAACAATTAGGATTATTGTTTCCATCTCAGAACCGTCTGTTATGCGCCTGCCGCCTGGCAGATCGCAGTGAAATCATTTGCTTTCAGCGAAGCCCCACCTACGAGACCACCATCAACATCTTCGTTAGCGAATAACTCAGCTGCATTACCAGCATTTACGCTACCGCCGTACAAAATACGTAACTTTGATGCTATTTCAGCATCATATTCAGCAACCATAGCTCGTATTGCAGCATGAACATCCTGCGCCTGCTGCGGGGTTGCTGTTTTGCCTGTTCCTATAGCCCAAACAGGCTCATAAGCAACTACGGCATCTTTAAACTTTTCAATACCAGCAGCGTTAACTACTGCTTTCAGCTGGCGACCAACAACTTCAATAGTCTGGTCGGCTTCTCGCTCTTCCAGTGTCTCTCCGACACATAAAATCGGCTTTATACCAGCCTCAACTGTTGCTATAAACTTCTCAGCAACCAGCTCATCCGTCTCAGCATATAAACTGCGGCGTTCTGAATGTCCAAGAATGACATATTCGCAGCCCAGATCGTCCAACATAGCTAGGGATGTTTCACCTGTGAAAGCACCATTCGCATTCTGACTGACATTTTGCGCACCCAGCTTGATCACTGAGCCAGCAACAGTCTGCTGAACCTGAGAGAGGTATACAAATGGAGGGCAAACAAGAATCTCAGCTTTAGACGACAAATCAGATTCTTTAAGGCTATTCATCAGATCACTGATAGAAGCAGAATCACCGTTCATCTTCCAGTTTCCGGCAACTAAAGCAGTTCGCATTGGCACCCCCCATTAAAAGAGGCGCAAATATTAACTGGCTTGTACTGAAGTTTCAAGCGAGTTCAACGCTTTTTCAACATCTACCGCCAGCTCTTTACACAGTGCTTCCACTTCACTTTCATCTTCACCTTCAATCATCACTCGGACAACTGGCTCAGTACCTGATGGGCGCAGCAATACGCGGCCACGACTACCTAACTGCTCCTCAGTACTGGCAACAGCATGATCGATCTCCTCGACACCGGAGATATCCACTTTTTTCTCCATTCGGACATTGATCATGGTCTGTGGCATTTTACTCATGCCGGTGCGCAGTTCTTTCAAGCTTTTGCCCGATTCAACCATAGCTTTAAGCACTTGCAGTGCTGCGACCGTGCCATCCCCTGTCGTTGTAAGGTGACGGCAGACAATATGACCGGAGCTTTCACCACCCAGAAGCCAGTTATTTTTATGTAATTGCTCCATTACATAACGGTCACCAACATTTGCTCTGATAAACGGGATACTATCGCGATCAAATGCCTGCTCAAGGCCAAAGTTAGACATCAATGTGCCCACAACACCACCCTGGAAATTACCTTCACGTTGCATTTGAGCCGCAATAATGTAGAGGAGCTCATCGCCATCGACCTCTTCACCAAGGTGATCAACCATGATCACACGATCGCCATCACCATCAAGAGCAATACCCAGATCAGCTTTCTCAGCTGTTACTAATGTCTGAAGCTTCTGTGTTGCGGTAGCTCCACAGTCTTCATTGATGTTCAAACCATCTGGAGAAGACGCACTCTCAATAATTTCAGCGCCCAGCTCTGCAAATACCGCTGGAGCAACGTGATAAGTTGCACCATTGGCACAATCCAGAACCACCTTAATCCCCTTCAGACTAATGCCACCTGAGGTAGCCTTACAGAACTCAATGTAACGACCTGCTGCATCATCGATTCGCTTTGCTTTACCCAGTTCAGCCGAATCAACTGTGGTCATAGCAATATCCATCTGCGCTTCAATCGCTTGCTCAATCTCATCAGGAAGCTTAGTGCCCTGTGCAGAGAAGAATTTAATACCGTTATCAAAATAAGGGTTATGAGAAGCACTGATCACAATGCCCGCATCTGCACGGAATGTTCTGGTCAGATATGCAATCGCCGGTGTAGGCATTGGCCCCGTTAACAGAACATCCACACCGGCCGCAGAAAGACCTGCCTCCAGCGCAGACTCAAACATATAGCCTGAAATACGCGTATCTTTACCGATTAAAATCTTACTGTGTCCTTCACGTGCAAAAACTTTTCCTGCCGCCCAACCCAACTTCAAAACAAAATCCGGCGTTACAGGAAACTGACCTACACGACCTCTGATGCCATCTGTACCAAAATATCTTTTTGCCATCTCTCTTTAAACCTCTGCTGACTCAGCCATCATTGCCTGAGTCATTCTTACTACATCGACCGTTTCAGCCACATCATGAACTCTGATTATCTCAGCTCCCTGCACAACAGAAAATGCTACTGTAGCCAAACTTCCTGCCAAGCGTTGATCTACCTCACGATTTAATACTGCCCCAATCATAGACTTGCGTGAGGTTCCCATTAATACCGGCAGACCGAGTGCCCGAAAATGGGAGATATTGTTCATAAGACGCAGGTTATGCTCAACTGTTTTTCCAAAACCGATACCAGGATCAAGGATAATCTGACTTCGGCTGATACCAGCAGCTTCACATTCAGTAACTCGCTGGAGCAAAAAGTCAGTTACCTCCTCCAGAACATCTTCATACTCTGGCTTATCCTGCATAGTCGCTGGACTTCCCTGCATATGCATTAAACAAACGGGCAATCCTGTATCCGAAGCAGCTGTTAATGCGCCATCCCGGCCTAACGCCCTTACGTCATTTATAATGCCTGCACCCAAGTTCGCAGCCCCGCGAATAACGTCAGGAGTGCTGGTATCAACAGAAAGCACAACATCCAGTTCAGCATTCAGTTTCTCTACAACCGGCAGCACACGATCCAACTCTTCTTGGACTCCAACCGACACTGCCCCCGGGCGAGTGGATTCACCTCCGATATCAAGTATCGAAGCTCCGTCCGACACCATCTGTCTTGCCCTCTGGAGAACCTTATCAAGCATCAATCCCTGTGAAGAGCACAAACTGCCTCCATCGGAAAAAGAGTCTGGGGTGATATTAAGAATACCCATAACCTGGGTAGTAGATAGGTCAAGTTGCTTTTGACCGCAGTGAAGAATAGGCATACGCGTTCTAAATTTGCTGAAAAGAAAAAGGCTGACAATAGTGTCAGCCTTTAATAGATCTATTTAGTGGACATTATTATCAGGTGAGTGAGGGACATCTGGATCAACTCCCTCATCCCGATTGTCATCAGCACCAGTATCCAGCGTAGACGTTTCATTCTGTTCAGAAGATTCTGCTTCTGCGGCAGCACCCTGATCATCATTCTTGTCTTCGTCATCCACCCAGCCATCAGGTGCGGAAACCGGCTCCCGCTTCATTAACTGATCAATCTGATCACTATCAATCGTTTCGTACTTCATGAGCGCCTGACACATTGATTCCAGAATATCGCGGTTGTCATCCAGAATCTGTTCAGCTCTCTGGTAACACTGATCAATAATTTTACGCGTTTCAGAATCGATACGACGCTGAGTTTCCTCTGCCAAAGGCTTTGCACCCTGACCATAACCGCGATTGAACGGATCAGATTCTTCTTCATCATATAGCAGAGGACCTAACTCATCGGTCAGACCCCATTTAGCAACCATATTACGCGCAAACGATGTCGCTCTTTGGATATCGTTAGATGCACCTGTAGTTACACCCTCTTTACCCAAGGTCATCTCTTCAGCAATACGACCCCCGTATAGAGAACAGATATTCGAAATAATAGATTGGCGGCTATGACTGTAACGATCTTCTTCCGGCAGGAACATTGTCACACCCAAAGCACGACCACGCGGGATAATCGATACTTTATAAACCGGATCATGTTCAGGCATTAAACGGCCAACAATAGCGTGGCCAGCCTCGTGGTACGCTGTGTTCAGACGCTCTTTATAAGACATCACCATAGATTTACGCTCAGCGCCCATCATGATCTTATCTTTAGCTTTCTCAAACTCATCCATGCTGACAGTGCGCTTGCTAGCTCGCGCTGCAAACAGCGCCGCCTCGTTCACCAGGTTTGCTAAATCAGCACCAGAGAAACCTGGGGTACCACGCGCAATCAGCTCAGGCTTCACATCATCCCCCAGAGGCACCTTGCGCATATGAACTTTTAAAATCTTCTCACGGCCACGGATATCCGGCAGACCTACGTGAACCTGACGGTCAAAACGACCAGGACGCAACAGTGCAGGATCAAGAACGTCTGGACGGTTAGTTGCTGCAATAACGATGATACCTTCATTACCTTCAAAACCATCCATCTCTACCAGAAGCTGGTTCAAAGTCTGTTCACGCTCATCGTTACCACCACCCATACCAACACCACGGTGACGACCTACCGCATCAATCTCATCAATAAAGATGATGCATGGAGCATTTTTCTTAGCCTGATCGAACATGTCACGAACACGGGACGCACCCACACCCACAAACATTTCTACGAAGTCAGAGCCGGAAATACTAAAGAATGGAACTTTAGCTTCACCCGCAATCGCTTTCGCCAGCAACGTTTTACCTGTACCAGGACTACCGGCCATCAAAACACCGCGAGGAATATGACCACCCAGACGCTGGAATTTACCCGGGTCACGCAGGAAATCTACCAGTTCACGGACATCTTCTTTGGCCTCTTCAACACCCGCCACATCATCAAAGGTAGTTTTGATCTGGTCTTCGCTCATCATACGTGCTTTGGATTTACCAAAGGACATAGGACCGCCCTTTCCACCACCGCCCTGCATTTGACGCATGAAGAACATGAAAACAGCAATAATTACCAGAATCGGGAATGAAGCAACCAACAACTGAGTCCAGATGCTCTGCTGTTCCGGCTGCTTACCCTCAATAATTACATCGTGATTTAACAGATCATCAACCAGCTTGGGATCCTGAAGCGCCGGACGTACTGTTTCAAACATATCACCGTTGGTTCTCTGACCAACAATAGTGTATCCATCGATTACAACTTTACTGACTCTGCCGTCCTGAACCTCAGCGACAAAATCGGAATAGCTCAACTGATTAGTTGTCGTGTTGCTATTGAAATTATTGAATACTGTCAGCAATACCGCTGCGATCACTAGCCAAAGCACCAGATTTTTCGCCATATCATTCAATGGAATACCCTCAATTTGCTGATTATCTAAGCGTCTAACCCCGTTAAGGAACGCTACACACTATACTAAGCAGTCGGTAATGACTACTAAAACTACCCTTTAAAGCCTTTACCCAGTAAGTACACCTCTCGAGAGCGTGAACGTGATGAGTCAGGCTTGCGCGTTACCACTTTGTTAAAGCTTGTACGCATATCTTTTATATATTGATCAAAACCTTCACCCTGAAAAACCTTAGCAACATAATTGCCGCCCGGTTTGAGGACTTCGCGTGCCATATCCAGTGCCAATTCGACCAGATACATGGCTGCAGGCTGATCTACTGCAGACATACCACTCATATTGGGGGCCATATCTGAAATTACAAGGTCTGCTGGTTCATCGCCTAATGCAACAAGAATTCTATTGAGCACTTCCTCTTCAGTGAAATCTCCCTGAACAAATTCAACTCCAGCCATAGAATCCATCGGCAGAATATCTGACGCCACTACACGACCATGATCGCCCACACGCTCAGCCGCTATCTGCGACCAACCACCGGGCGCAGCACCAAGGTCCACAACCGTCATACCTGGGCGAAAGAGCTTATCCTTTTCATCTAATTCAATTAGCTTAAAACTCGCTCTGGATCGATACCCCATCTCCTTGGATTTTTTTACCCAGTGATCGTCAAAATGCTCTTTTAACCATCGTTCACTGCTTGCTGATTTTGCCACGCTGAGATTGCTCTCCTGATTAATAAACCTAAACTACTAAGACTGCCTCAACTCAGGTAAAATGCCGAATTGATCAACTTATTGGGCTCACAGTCATTAAGCCCTACGAAACATTGAGGCAACGTATTTTAATATGAGCTTGAACCCTGAGCAAAAGAAGCATTACCGCACACTCGGTCACAAACTGAATCCTATTGTAACTGTAGCAGGAAAAGGGTTAACCGAAACAATCCAATTGGAAGTTGATCGTGCCCTGGAAGACCATGAACTGATCAAAGTTAAATTTGCTGTTGGTGATCGTGAAGTTAAAAAAGCCCTGATTCGTGAACTCTGTGAGATTGTTGAAGCTCAACTGGTTCAGGAGATCGGTCATATCGCTCTAATTTATCGCAAGTCCCTGGAACCTAACCCTAAGCTTTCCAATCTGTTGCGTTAATACTCATTCCCAAAAAAAAGGGTGCCATCGGCACCCTTTTTTATTTCCATCTCTGATCAGACATGAGCCACTTCATCAATCTCATATTCAGTGGCACCACCCGGTGTCTGAATATTTACGATATCACCTTCTTCTTTGCCCACGAGTCCGCGGGCAATAGGTGAATTCACCGAGATCTTATTGGCTTTAATGTCCGCCTCATCATCACCCACAATCTGATAAGTTTTCTCTTCTTCAGTATCAAGGTTAATGATAGTCACTGTAGTACCAAAAATAACTTTTCCTGTGTGCGGGATAGAAGTTACATCGATTACCTGACAGTTAGACAGTTTGCCTTCAAGTTCCTGTATACGACCTTCAATAAAACCCTGCTGTTCACGCGCAGCGTGATACTCAGCGTTTTCTTTCAAATCGCCGTGCTCACGCGCTTCAGCTATATCCGCAATCACGCGTGGACGGTCAACAGTTTTCAGCTGATCCAGCTCTTCACGCAGAGCCTTCTCCCCAGCCGCAGTCATAGGTACTCGATTCACCCTTAAGCCCCCAGATCCTGTACTCGACGTACTTCTTTTTCTTCACCGAACTGCAGTGCCATTGCAATCGCTTCAGCACCAGCAAGAGTTGTTGTATAAGGTACTTTATGCTGTAACGCACTACGGCGGATATCAGCAGAGTCTTCAATCGCCTTACGACCTTCAGTTGTGTTAACGATGTAAGCAATTTCCTCGTTCTTAATCATATCAATGATATTCGGACGACCTTCCATCACTTTGTTAACAACCTCAGCTTCAACACCACTCTCCTGCAGTAGCTGAGCCGTGCCCTTTGTTGCAACGATCTTGAAGCCTTGTTCGATCAGATCTTTAGTTACCTTAACGACTGCAGGCTTATCTGCCTCACGCACTGATACGAACGCTTTACCTGAATTAGGTAGTTTTTCACCTGCGCCGATATGCGCCTTCATGAAGGCTTCACCAAACGTTGCACCTACGCCCATTACCTCACCAGTAGACTTCATCTCTGGAGACAAGATTGGGTCAACACCCTGGAACTTATTGAATGGGAATACAGCTTCTTTAACGTTAAACAGAGTCGGTACGATCTCTTCTGTAAAGCCAAGCTCTTTCAGGCTCTTGCCTGCCATTACCTGCGCACCAATTTTAGCAAGAGATACACCGATACATTTAGATACAAATGGAACAGTACGGGATGCACGAGGGTTAACCTCAATCACGTAAATTTCACCGTCCTGGTATGCCAGCTGAGTATTCATCAGACCGACAACACCCAGTTCCAGCGCCATCTTACGTACCATCTCACGCATATCATTCTGAACATCTTCAGAAAGATTATAAGGAGGCAATGAACATGCAGAGTCACCTGAGTGAACACCCGCTTGCTCGATATGCTGCATGATTGCGCCGATCACAACCGTTTCGCCATCACATACCGCATCGATGTCTACTTCGATTGCTGCGTTCAGGAAGTGATCAAGCAGAACGGGTGCGTCGTTAGAAACTTGTACTGCAGTGTTCATGTAACGGCGCAGCTCATCTTCTTTATAAACGATCTCCATTGCACGACCACCCAATACATAGGATGGACGAACAACCAGAGGGTAACCCAGTTTATCTGCTTCAATAACTGCTTCTTCCAGAGAGCGAACCGTAGCGTTTTCTGGCTGCTTAAGGCCCAGGCGCTTCAGCATTTGCTGGAACAACTCACGGTCTTCTGCACGATCAATCGCTTCTGGAGAAGTACCGATAATTGGTACACCAGCCTGCTCAAGTGCTACCGCCAGTTTCAGTGGCGTCTGACCACCGTACTGAACGATAACGCCTTTAGGCTTCTCAACATTCACAATTTCAAGCACATCTTCTAGTGTGATTGGCTCGAAGAACAGACGATCAGAAGTATCGTAGTCTGTTGAAACAGTCTCAGGGTTACAGTTAACCATGATCGTTTCAAAACCATCATCACGTGCGGCCAGTGCAGCGTGTACACAGCAGTAGTCAAACTCGATACCTTGACCGATACGGTTTGGACCACCACCGATAACCATGATCTTGTCACGGTCAGAAGGGTTCGCTTCACACTCTTCTTCATAGGAGGAGTACATGTAAGCTGTATCAGATGCGAATTCGGCCGCACAGGTATCAACACGTTTATAAACCGGACGTACATCTAGGTTGTGACGATGCTTACGGAACTGTTTCTCGGATACACCAAGAAGAGTCGCCAAACGCTCATCGGAGAAACCTTTACGCTTCAGACGGAACACCGCATCTTTATCCAGATCGGACATAGCCATCTCAGATACGCGCTGCTCATCCTTAATAATGTCTTCTACTTGCACCAGGAACCAAGGATCAATACCACTGATCTCGTACAGCTCTTCTACGCTCATACCCATGCGGAATGCATCGCCTAGGTACCAGATACGTTCAGCACCCGGCTCTTTCATCTCACGTACAATTTCAGAACGCGCATCTTCGCTGGTGATGTCGATGATTGGATCGAAACCAGTTGCACCCACCTCTAAACCACGAAGTGCTTTTTGTAGAGATTCCTGTTGAGTACGACCAATAGCCATTACCTCACCAACAGACTTCATCTGAGTTGTCAGACGATCATTTGCCTGCGGGAATTTCTCGAAAGTAAAACGAGGGATCTTAGTAACAACGTAGTCAATAGATGGTTCGAACGAAGCCGGCGTAGCGCCGCCTGTAATATCGTTCTGCAGTTCATCCAATGTATAACCAACTGCTAGCTTCGCAGCAACTTTTGCGATAGGGAAACCTGTCGCTTTAGATGCCAAAGCTGAAGAACGAGATACACGAGGGTTCATCTCGATTACAACCATGCGGCCATCTTTCGGGTTCACACCAAATTGTACGTTAGAACCACCAGTCTCTACGCCAATCTCACGCAGAACTGCCAAAGAGGCATTACGCATGATCTGATATTCTTTATCAGTAAGAGTTTGTGCTGGAGCAACAGTGATAGAGTCACCCGTGTGTACGCCCATCGCATCGAAGTTTTCGATTGCACAAACAATGATGCAGTTGTCGTTTTTGTCACGAACAACTTCCATCTCGTACTCTTTCCAACCGATCAAAGACTCATCGATCAACAATTCGCTTGTTGGAGAAAGATCCAGACCACGCTCACAAATCTCGATAAATTCTTCTTTGTTGTAAGCGATACCACCACCTGTACCACCCATAGTGAAGGATGGACGGATGATACATGGGAAGCCTAGCTGCGCCTGAACCTGCAACGCTTCTTCCATGCTATGTGCGATAGATGCACGCGGACACTCAAGACCAATAGCCTTCATCGCTTTATCGAAACGATCACGGTCTTCCGCTTTATCGATCGTATCAGCGTTTGCACCGATCATTTCTACGCCATATTTTTCAAGAACGCCTTCGCGTTCAAGATCCAAAGCACAGTTCAATGCAGTCTGACCACCCATTGTAGGCAGTAGCGCGTCTGGCTTTTCCTTGGCGATAATCTTTTCTACTGTTTTCCAGTTGATTGGCTCAATGTAAGTTGAGTCAGCCATCGCTGGATCAGTCATAATGGTTGCAGGGTTAGAGTTAACCAGAATGACGCGGTAACCTTCTTCACGCAGAGCTTTACAAGCTTGTGCGCCAGAATAATCAAATTCACATGCCTGACCGATAACAATCGGGCCAGCACCAAGAATCAAAATACTTTTTAAGTCCGTACGTTTTGGCATCAGTAATAAACCAGTCGTATCAGTTAGTAACTGCGGCAGGTGGTTACGTCACACCTACCGTTGTATCGTTTCTTGCCCAGAGGGCAGACCTTAGGCTTTAGCAGCCTTCATGTCCGCAATAAAGCGGTCAAACAATGGCGCCACATCATGTGGGCCGGGGCTAGCTTCAGGGTGTCCCTGGAAGCTGAATGCAGCGCGATCCGTACGCTCAATACCCTGCAAAGAACCATCAAACAATGATTTATGGGTAGCTCTTACATTTTCAGGCAGAGCATCTTCATCAACCGCAAAACCATGGTTTTGAGAGGTGATCATTACCTGCTTGTTATCCAGATCCTGTACCGGGTGGTTCGCACCGTGATGACCAAACTTCATTTTCACCGTCTGCGCACCAGATGCCAAAGCCAGAAGCTGGTGACCCAGGCAAATACCGAATACAGGAAGGTCTGTTTTACAGATCTCTTCGATTGCAGCGATAGCGTAGTCACATGGTTCCGGATCACCAGGACCATTGGAAAGGAACACACCATCTGGGTTCATTGCAAGAACGTCAGCGGCAGGTGTTTTAGCCGGAACAACTGTCAGGCGGCACCCACGTTCTACCAACATACGTAAGATGTTGCGCTTCACACCATAATCATATGCAACTACATGGTAAGGCTGTTCAGCCGGCTTCTTGTCTTCATGACCTTCGCCCAGTTTCCAGGTAGAAGAATTCCACTCATAAGTTTCTTCTGTGGTAACAACCTGCGCTAGATCCATTCCCTTTAAACCTGGGAAGGCTTTTGCTTCAGCAAGTGCTTTTGCTTCATCGATCTCACCCGCCATGATACAGCCGTTCAGAGAACCCTTTTCACGGAGAATTCGAGTCAGTCGGCGAGTATCAATGTCCGCAATACCTACGATGTTGTTATCTTTTAGATAATCATCAAGGTTCTTCTCGTTGCGGAAATTGCTCGCAACCAAAGGCAGATCACGAATAACCAGACCAGCAACCCAAGTACGAGAAGATTCTTCATCTTCTGTATTTGTCCCTGTATTACCAATATGTGGATAAGTCAGAGTAACGATCTGTTGGCAATAAGACGGATCAGTAAGAATCTCCTGATAACCCGTCATTGAGGTATTAAATACAACCTCGCCGCTAGACAGACCGTCAGCGCCAATGGCTAAGCCCTTGAAAATACTACCGTCTTCAAGAGCAAGAATGGCTGGTCTCGCCAATTGAACCTCCCCGCGATAAAAGCGCGACTACAGAATATAGAAACGATACTTGCAAAAAAGCGAGGTAGTACCAGTAGGTAACCTCGCTTTTTTACATAAAAACTTTTCTCTGGATTTGCTCCAGATAAACCGGCGGTATTTTATGCCAACAAACGCTTTCTGTCCATTACGCAATCGCAAAAATAAATCATAGACACAGACCCAAGTAACAGCTCCGTAACATTTCTGTAGTAAAAAAGCGCAGACGCGTCAAAAACTAAACTATCTTAAAATTTCCACCCAAGGTAGAGCATGAAAATCTCATCCATTACTCGTTTAGCCAGCCTGTTATTAGTTTTTATCGTTCTGATGCTTGCTGCTGCAATCTTCTGGTCACTCGAAAGGTTAGATGATGCATTCAAAATAAAGGATGAATATCATGGTTTTGAAAAAGAGCTCTATATAACCCTTGAGAAGCCAGTTACACATTATCTCATGTCAGGTGACGCCACCCTACTCACACTCATTGATAAGAATATCGAACAGCTAAAAGAATCCAGTCAAAACAAGTTACCGGTTGAGATCCAGCAAGAAGTAATCAGCAAGCTGGAAAGCATAAAGAGCAAAACCCTGCCTCAACTCAGAGCAGCAGGCAAACTAGCGCAACCTGAAGTACTGCTGATTCAGAACGAGCGAGAATTGAACGATGCAGTATCCTCTGTTCGAGAGTACGCTTTGAAAGCTGCCAGCAACCAGTCTTTTCTTCAACAACAATACCTCAGCGTCCTCATCGAGATTCAAACAAATGCTGTTTCACTCAGCCACAACCGCCAGAGCTTCTTCCAGAAAGGCAATCAGGAAAATTACGAGCAAATCAATTATCACCTGATAGCCCTTCAGGAACTCGCCTCAAAACTCCAAGCCATTACCCCCCTTGGAATATATAAAGAGAGTAACGATGAAGACGATTTGAGTGCATTACTTGGCCTTGCATCAGATGAAGAAGCCGAAAGGGAAGAAATAGGCGAAGAACCTATCA
>JASBRM010000192.1 GCA_030149405.1 Neptuniibacter sp.
AACTGGCGGTGGATCAGCCAGAAGCCAGTGATGCACAAGCATAGGGTGCGGAGGAAAAATAATGAAAATCAATGAGCCGGTTACAGATCGTGAGGTCAAGCTCAGAGATGGTCAGGAACTTGTTACAAAAACAGATCTAAAAGGCACCATCACCTATGTGAACCCTGCATTTGTTGAAGTAAGTGGATTTAGTCGTGAAGAGTTGGTAGGTCAGAACCACAATGTCGTTCGTCACCCGGATATGCCTCCTGCGGCTTTTAAAGACCTTTGGGAAACATTGAAGCTTGGTCGCCCTTGGTCAAAATTGGTCAAAAATCGCTGTAAAAATGGTGACTACTACTGGGTTAAAGCGAATGTCACTCCAATCTTCTCCGGCGGACAGATCGTAGAATACATGTCTGTTCGGACCCGACCTACAGAACAAGAAGTACGTGAATCAACAGAGCTTTATGCAAAACTCCGCCATGGTGATGCTTCTTTACCATCACCCAACGCAGTGCAAAAGAAAAACCTATCTGCTCAATTAACTAAATTTGCAATCATTGCTGCAGTTCTCGCTGTGGTTGTAGATGCTGGTCTGTTTTTAACAGGTGCTCCGGACGCAACTCTTCTAATAGGTCCGTTATTGGCGTTCTTGATCATGGCATTTGGAGCGTTTAATTGTCTGAATAACCAAGTGATCAAACAAGTTGATCAGGTTAAGAGACAGATGCGTTCCATTAGTGAGGGCGATTACCAATCGGAGATCAAACTTGATCAGCCCGGGGAGATGGGCAGTTTAAATCGCGCAGTTAAAATGTTAGCGGTGAAACTGGGTTATGAAGTTAATGAAGCTAACACTCAGGCAGCTGCTTCGCAACGGATTAAGGTTGCATTGGATAGCGTAACTTCTAATGTGATGATGGCCGATAATAACGGCGAAATTATCTACTGTAACGACTCAGTGCTCGAAATGATGCGCATTGCTCAGGATGATATTCGTGAGCAACTGCCTGACTTTGATGCCGAAAGTATTGTTGGGTCCAATTTTGATATCTTCCATAAAAATCCTGCACATCAGCGCAATATGCTGGAGAAACTGAAAGACACATACAAAGGTCAAATCAAAGTAGGTGTTCGTAGTTTCAATTTAACTGCAAACCCGGTTGTTGATGATTCTGGTACTCGTCTGGGAACAGTAGTCGAATGGGTTGATATCACTGATCAACTGACGGCTCAGGAGCAGATCCAAGAACTGATTGAGAACGCAACGCATGGTGAATTGGATCAGCGTCTGGATGTAGAACTCTATACTGGATTTATGCGCGATGTTGCAACGGGTGTAAACCAGATGTTGGATGCTGTCGTTGATCCTCTGCGTGAAGTCAAACGTGTCTTGGGTGCTCTGGCAGAGGGTGACTTAACTCAGAGTATGTCGGGTGATTTCCATGGTGAATTTGCTCAACTGAATAATTCCCTGAACAGTTCAATGCAAACACTGAACTCAATGGTTGGGGAGATCAGCTCAGCAGGACACAGTATCACAACAGGTGCGACTGAAATTTCCAGTGGTAACAATACCCTGAGCTCACGTACTGAGTCTCAGGCGGCGAGCCTACAGGAAACTGCTGCAAGTATGGAGCAGATGACCAGTACCGTTAAGCAAAATGCAGAAAATGCTTCACAGGCGAGTAAACAAGCAAGCGATGCTCAGGAACTCGCGTCTCGCGGCGGAGAGATTTCCAACAAAGTAGTTACTTCCATGGCGGCGATTCGCCAGAGCTCGACCAAGATTGCAGAGATCATCGGTGTGATCGATGAAATTGCCTTCCAGACAAACCTGTTGGCGCTGAACGCAGCAGTTGAGGCGGCTCGAGCTGGTGAGCAGGGCCGTGGTTTCGCTGTAGTCGCTGCAGAAGTCCGTAATCTTGCTCAACGTAGTGCCAGCGCTGCTAAAGAGATCAAAGAACTGATCAACGACAGTGTTGAGAAAGTGGAAGAAGGTGGTTTATTTGTTGATGAGTCAGGCAAAGCCCTTATCGAGATCATGGAAGCGATTAACAGCGTTTCTAGTATCATCGGTGAGTTTGCTTCAGCCAGCCGTGAACAGGCGATTGGTATTGAGCAGGTGAACATTGCTATTGGTCAGATGGATGAGGGTACTCAGCAAAATGCGGCTCTCGTAGAGGAAGTGGCGGCAGCGTCGGCTTCGATGGAAGACCAGGCCCGTCAGCTGCAACAGTTAACGAACAAGTTCACTGTTGATGGTTATCAGTCAGTCAGTGCAGAACCGTCTACCGGGATTAGCAGTTTGAGAACTATGGCAGCATCTATTGAGCCATCTACCCCTGCTGCACCAGCAGCGCCGGTTACTCATAGACCGAAGCCAAGCCTGCCACCACAACCTATCGTGTCTTTGAATGAAAGTGATGACGAATGGGAAGAATTTTAAGGTTTTCCTAAAGATCCGGTAATAAGAAGTGTTGTATGGAAGCCTAAGAGGTTAGTGGATGATAGATAATCCTGCTAGAGATCGCGAGTTTACATTTACTAAAGCGCACTTTGATAAAGTGCGCGGTGAATTGTATGACTACGCGGGTATTGTCCTGGCAGATTCGAAAATGGACATGGCCTATAACCGTTTAGTTAGGCGCATCCGTGACTTAAGAATCAGTAGCTTTGATGAATACTTCCAGCACCTTGAGCGTGAGCCGCTTGAGTTCACACAGTTTGTAAATGCATTAACGACCAATCTCACAGCTTTCTACCGTGAGCGTCATCATTTCGATTTTGTTGAAAAGGAAATAATCCGAGACCTAAAAGCACGTAATATACATAAATTACGTGCTTGGTCTGCTGGCTGCTCGCTTGGCGAAGAGCCCTATAGTCTGGCGATGACTATCCGTGATGCAGGTGTTGACCTAGCAAGTTGGGATGTAAAAATTCTGGCAACGGATATCGATTCAAAAGTACTCGCCAGTGCCCAATCCGGTGTTTATGCCATGGATCGAGTCAAAGCTCTGGAAACAGGACTGATTCATCGTTGGTTTTTAAAAGGTAAGGGGCGAAATGAAGGGATGGTCAAGGTAAGACCAGAACTTCAGGAAATGATTAAATTTGGCCACCTTAATCTCATGAGTGACTGGCCAATCGATGGCCCTTTGGATTTTATCTTTTGCCGTAACGTAATGATCTATTTTGATCAGCCTACCCAGTTGAAACTGCTGAATAAAATGGCTGACCTTCTGAAACCAGACGGTTATCTGTTTGTCGGTCATTCAGAGGCATTAGCCAGACATGCCAGCCGTTTTGAACTGGTAGGGAAAACCATCTATCGCAAGGTCGGTGGATGAACATGAGCGAAGCTTTACCTCCAGTTGCTTTAAGAGGCTTTGAGCAGTTTCGGGCTTTTTGGGAACCGCGTTGGAATAAGTATGCAGTTAAGGTTGCACCGGGGCAGTTCTATGTATCGAACAGTGATATGGTGATCACCACGGTACTCGGTTCATGTATCTCAGCTTGTATACACGATCCTGTGACAAAGTTTGGTGGCCTGAACCACTTTATGTTACCAAGCAGTGGTGGTAGTGAGGACATGAATCGTTCCATGCGATATGGTTTTTTTGCAATGGAGCAATTGATCAACGAACTGATGAAATTTGGCTGCAATCGTGATCGCCTGGAGATTAAATTAACCGGGGGTGGCGATATGATGGGTTCTGGTTTTAATCAGATCGGCCAGCAGAATATTGATTTTATCTTGCAGTACCTGAAGGATGAGGGGCTTAAGCTCCTTTCTTCAGACTTGGGTGGTGATAGAGCCCGTAAGGTTGCTTATTTCCCTCTGGAGGGAAGAATGCTAGTTAACAAACTTGATCATCGTGAAGATCAACGTCTTATCGAGGAAGAGCGTAGCTTCCGGGTGGATGTGGATTCCCATCTGGATGACTCTGACGTAGAGCTGTTCTAAAAGGATATAACCGAGAAATGGAAAAACATAAGGTATTGATTGTTGATGATTCCGCAGTAGTCAGGAAAGTCCTGTTCGAACTTCTGTCTTCCGATCCGGAAATTGAAGTAGTGGATACCGCTGTGGACCCTTACGATGCGAGGGATAAAATTAAGGAGCATCGACCTGATGTTCTAACACTGGATATCGAAATGCCTAAAATGGATGGCATTACTTTTCTGCGCAACCTCATGAAGCTGAATCCGATGCCAGTTGTAATGCTGTCTACCCTGACGCATAAAGGTGCTGACGCTACCTTGCAGGCTCTGGAGCTGGGTGCAGTGGATTTTATGCCGAAACCTACAATGTCACAATCGGACTCGGCTCTGAACATGTTTCAGGATGAGTTAAGACAGAAAGTGAAAATGGCTTCGGCTTCGGCCAAAAAGATTAAGTTCATGCGCCCTGCTGGAGAACATGTAGCTAAACCGACTCTAACGGCTCCAGTTGCTGTTAACGGCAGTGGGGTAGAAGTCATTGCAATAGGCGCTTCTACAGGGGGTACTGAGGCACTCAGAGATGTGCTTGAAGTATTGCCAGCAAATCTTCCACCCATTGTTGTGACCCAACATATTCCTGCCAGTTTCAGTGAACGGTTTGCAAATAGATTGAATACTCAGTGTGCTTTGACCGTGAAACAAGCTGAAGAGGGTGATATTTTGAAACCGGGACATGTGTATATCGCGCCGGGCTCTCATCACCTAAGGGTTAAAAAACAAGCCAATATACTTAGCGCTGTTCTGGATGACAGAGAACCCGTGAATCGACATAAACCTTCCGTTGAGGTTATGTTCGACTCATTGACAGATGCAGGCATTGTGAAAGCTGTTAGCATTATGCTTACAGGTATGGGCGATGATGGTGCGGTTGCAATGAAGCGTTTGAATGATCATGGCTATCACACAATTGCCCAGGATGAGCAAACCAGTCTGGTTTGGGGGATGCCCGGAATGGCTGTTAAGCATGGTGGCGTACAAGAAGTCCTGGCTTTAAATAAAATATCTGAAAGATTGGTCCAACTACTGTCGGGCAAATAATTTGTAAGGGTTGTAAATATGGTCCAGAAAAATGGAATCTTAGCCGTTGCTATAGTCGCAACAGTGGTACTTACGGTTGCACAGTTTGTTGAAATAAACCAGCTCGTGTCATTTGTCTGTTTAGCTTTACTGTTTGTGTCTTTAGGTAGCTTATTTATTGTCAAAGAATCAGCGGCTCCCAAAAAGGTTATCGAATCAACCCAATCAGGTACACAGGTTCCAGAATTAAAAGCGGCGCTTAATCAGGTTTCAGAAACACTGGTGCATGATGCAGTCGTTGTAAATCAGGAAATATCTCGGGTGGACGGCTTGATAAAGGAAGCTGTGGCACTAATGAGCACCAGTTTTCATGATATGCATGACCTGGCAAACCGACAAATTCAACTGACCTCTGACATTATCTCTCAGACTCATGACGGCGATGACCCTGTTGATTCTGATTCTCCATCATTCAATGTTCAAAGCTTTATCCGCGAGACCGGTAATACTCTGGATCAGTTTATCTCCATCATGGTGGACGTGAGTAAGAACAGTTTGGAAACGGTTCATCATATCGATGATATGGTGGAGAAGCTGGACGGCATCTTTGGGCTGATTGAGAATGTTGAAGGTTTGGCGAGCCAGACTAACTTGCTTGCATTAAATGCCAGTATTGAGGCTGCTCGTGCTGGTGAGGCCGGTCGAGGTTTCGCAGTAGTAGCAGATGAAGTTAGAACTCTGTCGATTAACTCAGCAGCATTGAATAATCAGATTCGTGAAGAGATTGGTCTGGCAAAAGAAACCATCGAAATACTGCGTAAAACCGTTGGCAGCATGGCTTCTACAGATATGAGTGACACTATCGGTACTAAAGAGAAAATGGGTACCATGCTGGAGCACATGTCTTCAATGAATAACTTCCTGAATGAGAAAGTTGTAGAGATCTCTCATGTGGGTGATCAGCTGAATGGGGTTGTGGACACAGCGGTAAGATCTCTGCAATTCGAAGATATCTCATCTCAGGCTTTGGGTTCTATGGAGCACAACGTTAACTCACTGAACGAGATTTCCAGCCTGCTCTCCGGCGTTGTTGATAGCCAAAACCAGATTGATGTTCAAGCTGCTGACAAGTGTACCGAGAGGTGTAAGACCTTGAAGGCTGAAGCTCAGACCCGAAATGAAACTCGAACAGTATCGCAAAACGACATGGATGAAGGTGAAGTCGAGCTGTTTTGATAGCGGCAAATACTAGTTTAAACCTACTAAGAGTATAAATATGACAGTTTCCACAGTAGTTGCTGATGATGGTAAAACCGTAAATGTTGTTGTTACCAGTCAGTTTGATTATTCACTTCATCAGTCTTTTCGTGACGCCTATCGCAATGTTGATAAAGCAGGAGTCACCTTCCGGGTAGACCTTTCTAAGTCTACTTACATGGACAGTTCAGCATTGGGTATGATTCTTCTGTTGAAAGAGCATGCAGATAAACTGGGCGGCCGTGTGATTATTTCCAGACCTAATGAGTCCGTATTGAAAATTCTCACAATCGCAAATTTTGATAAGTTCGTGACCATTGAGAAGTAAATCATGACTGTTTTGCATGATTCGGGTTATTCCGAAAAACTTGTCTTGATCGTCGATGATATGCGCCTGAATCGTGAAATTTTAGGGCAAATGGTTCAGGAACTGGGGATTAAGGTTGCGTTTGCAAATGATGGTCTGGAAGCTGTAGAGCAGTATAAAAACCTCAAACCTGATCTGGTCCTCATGGATATTAATATGCCAGGTCAAGACGGTGTCGAAGCCACCCGGCAAATTAAAGAATTGGCCGGTGATGGTTTTATTCCGGTCATTTTCGTTTCTGGTGCTGAAGGACAGGATGTCATACGCAAAGCGATCGATGCCGGTGGCGATGATTACATTCAGCGCCCCTTTCCGTTTGAGTTACTTGAAGGCAAGATTGTCGCTCTGTTGCGTATCTCAAACTTATACGGCCAGGTTGCTCATCTGAACCGCTTGAGAGCTCGTGAAGAGGAAGTGGCTGAGCAGCTGTTCAGTGGTGCTGTTTTATCCGGCAATGTTGCACAAGATCAAATACGTATTCATAAGCAGGCCGCAGAAACATTCAGCGGTGACGTTCAGTTAAGTGCGTTTCGCCCTAATGGCGATCTGAACGTATTGCTCGGAGACTTTACGGGTCATGGTTTAACCTCAACGGTTGGTGCTTTGCCTCTTTCCGAAACGTTCAGGGCGATGACTGCAAAAGGTTATGACGCCGAAGAGATCATTGTTCAAATTAACCGCAAATTGCACTCTTTATTGCCAACTGGCATGTTCCTGGCGACTGGTATAGTCACACTGGGTTTGGATGGTAGTGCCAAAATCTGGAACGGCGGTTTGCCGGATATCATGATTGTATCCGAAGGCCAGGTGCGTTCTCGTGTTATCTCAAATCATCCACCGTTAGGTATTCTTCGAAACCTGTCGGCCCTAAATTTTGAACACCATAAGCTTGATCCGGAAGATCATATCCTATTGCTTAGTGATGGTGTGCTTGAAGCTGAAAGTGCAACCGGCGATATGTTCGGCGAACAGCGTTTGCTGAATACGATTGGTGAGCAGGTTTATGAAAAGGATACTAATCTGGTGGATCTGATTCTTTCAGGTCTGAGTATCTTTGTCGGCGATCACCCTCAGAAAGATGATATCTCTCTAATAGATATTCCGGGCGAGATTTTTGTTGAACAGCAAGAGAAGGCGCCAGCGACCGCGGGTCAGGAACCTGTTGTGCTGGAACCTACCGAGCTGGATATCTGGAACTGGAGTATCGAGTTACAGGGTAAAAGTCTTGGACGTATTAACCCGGTGGCGCAGGCTTTAAGTCGTTTGCAGGAATCCGAGGGCAATGGTGATCATTGGCACAATGTGTTCAGTGTGCTCACTGAGTTGTTTGTGAATGCTTTAGATCACGGTGTACTTAAACTGGAGTCCAGCCTTAAGTCGACACCTGAAGGTTTTGCCGAGTATTTTAGCGAACGTGAAAAACGCTTGGAAAATCTGACTTCAGGTGCCGTTTCATTGTATATGCAACATACGCGTATGCAGAATGGAGGCCGCCTAAAGGTTCAGATTGAAGACAGTGGTGAAGGCTTTGACTACGAAAGCTGGTGTAATTCGAACAAATCCCAGGAAACGAATATGTTTTCCGGGCGTGGAATTGCTCTGGTAAAAGAGCTTTGCGAAAGTGTTCGTTATGACAACGGTGGCTCAAAAGTAGAAATCGTCTATTCTTATGCATCCTGAGGTGATTTTTTTTGGGCAATAAGGAGGAATTCCCTATTGCCGTCACCCCCTTTGATGGGACTTTCCAGATAGTCGATAGTCGCTAATGCTAGAGACTTGCAACACTCTATAACCTGTTCTTTAACCTGAGGATAGAGGCTTTCGTCTCGGACTATGCCTCCGCGACCTATTCCAGATTTGCCCACTTCAAACTGTGGCTTAACCAAAGAAATTAGGTAGCCGTTTTCACGAATCAGTGGGCTTAAGGAAGGCAATATTTTGGTCTGCGAGATAAAAGAAACATCCATTACTGCCAGATCAAATCCAGAGTCATCAGTATGAGTGAGAAGAGTATCTGATGGCAGATCTCGGGCATTCATGCCCTCATAGCAAACTACCCTTGAATCTGCCCTGAGTGAGTGAGCCAACTGGTCATGGCCTACTTCAATGCCGACCACTTTGGCTGCACCGTTTTGCAATAAACAATCAGTAAAACCACCAGTGGATTGGCCTACATCTATTGCTGTATGACCAGTTATGTCTAATTTCAAATGTTCCAAAGCACCCAAGAGTTTTAGTGCACCTCGCGACACAAACTGATCGGTAGGGTCTTTATCGATTTTGATCTCTGTATCGGATTCAACTTTAACCCCTGGCTTAGTTGCCAGCTGCCAGCGGCCTTTATCGTTAATCTCTACTTTTTGGTTCTTAATCAGATTTTGAGCCTGAGTTCGGGATCGGACCAAGCCTTTTTCAACCATTAACAGATCAAGACGTTGCATAAAAATACCTTCACAGTGAGGAGAGAATTATACGCAATCGCTTGTCAGCGGTGTACACTAACTGCAAACGAACTGATCTGTTTATCTCTTACGGTTTTAAGGAAAAACATGAATAAAAGCATTATCTCAACAGAAAACGCTCCTTCTGCAATCGGAACATACTCCCAGGCTGTTCGTGTGGGCAGCACTGTATATATGTCCGGTCAGATCCCGCTGGTTCCTGAAACTATGGAGCTGATTACTGAATCGTTTGAAGCGCAGGCAGAGCAGGTATTCAAAAACCTGCAGGCAGTGGCGGAAGCGGCTGGTGGTACTTTGGCTGATGTGGTCAAGGTGACTATTCTGTTGTCCGACATGGATTATTTCGTACAGGTGAACGAGGTGATGGCACGTTACTTCTCCGAGCCATATCCAGCCAGAGCGGCCTTTGCTGTAAAGCAGATTCCAAAAGGTGCAGATATCGAAGTGGAAGCTATTATGGTGACCAGCGAGTAAATTTTGCCCTAACTAAGGCACAAACAAAAAAGGACAAGCGATTGCTTGTCCTTTTTACTATATGCTTGCTCAGATCTTAACTTTCTTTGTTCTTTGGCTTTCGTGGTGATTTTTTACGGTTGCTGGAAGGTTTTCTTCTACCTTTCTTCGGACCTTTATCACCTTTACCTGCTTCATCACCGCTGAGCTTTCGAATGTTCAGGCGCTGACCACACACCACTGCTTTACTCAGTTGCTGCATTACCGATTTTGGCATGCCTTCTGGAAGATCAACGGTTGTACAGTCATCAAATATATCAATGGTACCAATGAAGTTAGCATCAAGGCCTGCTTCGTTAGCGATGGCACCCACGATGTTTTTCGGTGCTACACCATGCTCATAACCAACTCTTATCATATAGCGTGCCATATCCACTTCAGGGTTATCTTTAAGTGGTTTAGGTTTAGATGACATGCCTCTTGGTGGGCGGCGGTCATTACGATCAGAGTTTCTTTCGCGGCGTGGTTGTCTTGGCTCTTCTTTCATCAGCAGAGGTGTTTCACCCTGTAACAGTTGCGCAAGTGCTGCTGCAACCATTAACGGTTCGGCATCATGTTCCTGCTGATACTCAGTAAGAAGGTTTTTATAAAAATCCAGATCCTGGCTATCGATCGTCTGCGTGATACGGTCCACAAAACGCTGCACACGTTTTTCGTTAATATCATCGGTTGATGGCAACTGCATCGCATCGATTTTCTGACGTGTAGCACGTTCAATGGCTTTCAGCATGCGCTGTTCACGTGGTGATACAAACAGAATCGCTTCACCTTCACGACCGGCACGACCCGTACGACCAATACGGTGGATGTAGGACTCAGTGTCGTAAGGAATATCGTAATTCACAACGTGGCTGATACGTTCAACATCCAGACCACGGGCAACAACATCGGTAGCGATCAGAATATCAATTTTGCCGCCTTTCAGCTTATCAATGGTGCGCTCACGCAGTTGCTGGGAGATATCGCCATTAAGTGCTTCACAGGCATATCCACGCGCTGACAGTTTTTCAGCAAGTTCAACCGTTGCAGATTTAGTCCGTACAAAGATCAGCATGGCATCAAAGGCTTGCATCTCTAGAATACGGGTTAAACCGTCCAGCTTCTGATTGCCTGATAAACGCAGGTATTTCTGAGTAATGGTTGTTGCTGTCGCTGTTTTAGCTTTGATGCGTACTTCAGCAGGATCAGTCAGGTGTTCTGCTGCAACTGTTTTGATCTGAGCCGGCATAGTGGCTGAGAACAGTGCAATTTGACGATCAGATGGGGAGTTTTCCAGTACCCATTTAACATCGTCGATGAAGCCCATACGTAGCATTTCATCGGCTTCATCCAGCACCAGAGCTTGCAGGTTA
>JASBRM010000016.1 GCA_030149405.1 Neptuniibacter sp.
GATTGCTTCCCAGAGCTCTTCCTGAAAGTAATTGGAAAATTCTGACGAGAAAAGATCGCTTACGGAAAGCATGCACTGGCCTTATTCTGAATTTTGTTTTTCAGTGTAGCCTAACTGGTCTTGGAAAGTGAAAGGTGAAGAGATGGGAGTAGAGTAAAAAAATGCCGGGAAGAGTCCCGGCATTTCATAGAGTTACAACTCATATAAGAGTTATACGCGTTCGAAGACTACAGCGATACCCTGACCGCCACCGATACACATAGTTACCAGAGCGTATTTACCTTCAATACGTTCCAGTTCGTAAACGGCTTTAGTAGCGATGAAGGCACCAGAGCAACCTACTGGGTGACCCAGAGCGATCGCGCCACCGTTCGGGTTGGTTTTTTCCATATCCAGACCCAGACCTTTAGCTACAGCAATTGCTTGTGCAGCGAAGGCTTCGTTGGACTCGATCACGTCCATATCGTCCAGAGTCAGACCTGCTTTCTCCAGAGCCAGCTTAGATGCTGGGATTGGACCCTCACCCATGATTTCATTGGATACACCGGCAACAGCATAAGACTTGATCTTAGCGATTGGTTTCTGGCCTGCAGCTTCAGCCGCTTCAGCAGAAGCCAGAACGAAGAATGCAGCACCATCGTTGATACCAGAAGCGTTACCAGCAGTCACAGTACCATCTTTCTTGAATGCTGGGCGCATACCAGAAAGCTTCTCAGCTGTTGTACCTGGTTTGCAGTGCTCGTCAGTATCGAATACTACTTCGCCTTTACGAGTTTTCTGTACGATAGGTACGATCTGAGATTTGAAGCGACCCTCTTCAATTGCGATCGCAGCACGACGGTGTGATTCAGCAGCAAACTCGTCCTGCTCTTCACGGCTGATATCCCACTTCTCAGCCAGGTTTTCAGCAGTGATACCCATATGGCCAGCACCGAATGGATCGGTCAGTACAGAAACCATAGAGTCCAGAACCTTAGTATCGCCCATGCGCGCACCCGAACGCATTGCAGGGGACATGTAAGTACCGCGAGACATAACTTCTACACCACCACCGATACCGTAATCACAGTCACCCAGCATGATCTGCTGTGCTGTTGTTACGATACCCTGAAGGCCAGAAGAACAAAGGCGGTTAACAGACATCGCAACGGAGTCCATTGGCAGGCCAGCCTGAATAGATGCAACACGAGCCACATAGGCATAGCGAGACTCAGTTGGAATACAGTTACCTACAGTTACGTAGTTAATCTTTTCTGGGTCTACACCAGAGCGATCAACGGCTTCTTTCATTACCTGTCCCGCTAGTTCAGCTGGTTCGATACCGCTTAAGCTACCACCAAATCCACCAATTGCTGAACGAACGGCACTGAGAACTACAACCTCTTTACTCATGAATCAAAACTCCTAATTTTTTCTCTTATATCGCCTGTAAGATTATTTGGTAAGCAGAATACAGGCGTACTGGTATCCCATCTATTGTGATCATTCGGGCACAGAAACGACTGTGCCGCGTTAGAACTAAACACAATATCACTGCTTTGTGAATAAAAGGTAATCAAAATTGGGGTTTTCCCTAATACCTTGGTTTAAGGTTTTC
The DNA here is from genome assembly GCA_030149405.1 of Neptuniibacter sp. Classification (GTDB taxonomy): domain Bacteria; phylum Pseudomonadota; class Gammaproteobacteria; order Pseudomonadales; family Balneatricaceae; genus Neptuniibacter. The sequence goes on from JASBRM010000016.1 coordinate 1,598, forward strand.
CCTTTTTTTAGACGGATGTATTACAAGCTTGGAACTAAAATAGGTAACAAAGCTTCAAAAGCTAAATTGCAATGGAAGCGGTTATGGAAGTATCAAATACAATTTTGCTGTTCATGGGTATGCTGTTATTGGCTGCATTGATGCAGCCAATATCCACAATTCTCAGAGTGCCATACAGTCTTATGCTGGTTTTGGCAGGATTTCTGGGCGCAGAGATTATTACTTCCCTTGGTGTCGATACGGGGCTGCGTTGGCAACACTTTCATTCCATCGTGTTCTATATTTTCCTTCCGGCTTTAATCTTTGAATCTGCGTTGCACCTGAATCTGCAATCATTGTTTAAAAAGCTCTTACCAATCCTGATCCTATCAACACCGATGATGGTATTGGCGACTGTAATCAGTGCAGCCCTGCTTTACTGGGGGATAGGCTATCCGGATTACTTTCCATGGATGGCCGCTTTGCTAACAGGGGCTTTGTTATCAGCCACTGATCCAGCTGCGGTGATCAATCTGTTTAAACAAGTTGGGGTTTCAGATCAGATTATCCTTTTAATCGAAGGAGAAAGTCTGTTTAACGATGCCGTTGCGATATTGTTGTTCGGGTTGTTCAGTAGTTTGGTGATGATGCCGGATGAGATCTTCTCTCTGAGTTATGCAGCAGAAAAATTTTTACTGGTTTTTATAGGTGGTGTTCTTGTTGGTGGTGGGATTCTGGTGTGTCTGCTGCCTTTGTTTGTTCTGATCAGAGATCAATTCTCCAGAATGATCATTATGATTTGCGGTGCCTACGGTAGTTTCTTACTCGCTGAAGCCCTGTTGCATGTGTCTGGGGTGATGGCGGTATTAATTGTTGGTCTGGGGTTTGGTGAAATGGTGAGACGCCAGGACGATAAAACGCAGCAGACTTTGAAGTCCTTATGGCAGTTCAATGGTCAGTTTGCAGAGTCACTCATCTTCATCTTGCTTGGGGTAACGATTACCTGGGGTATGTTTGAACAACAATGGCTGGCGATGTTACTTGGGATTGGGGCGGTTCTTATTGCCCGTGCCAGTGGTTTGATTGTTACTCTGCCAATTATCAACCTGATACCCGGTACAAAGGTGAGCTGGAAAGAGGGCGCGGTACTTTATTGGGGAGGTGTGAGGGGAGCTGTCACCATTGCATTGGCCCTGTCATTGCCCCTTGAGTTGGAGTCCTGGTTTACTATTCAGTCCATTGCCTATGGTGTAGTGTTGTTCTCAATCTGTATACAAACGGCAACTACCCCGTTACTAATCAATGCTATCAAGTTAAAGGAAAATAAAAATGAGAAGCCATGAGGTCGATTACGAGATTATTGGAGAATCTCTACAGGTTGTTGAAGTTGAATTGGATCCTGGTGAAAAGGTTATTGCTGAAGCGGGCATGATGAACTACATGGAAGAGGACATCAGTTTTGAGACAAAAATGGGGGACGGATCGGAACCTGATCAAGGCTTGATGGGTAAGCTCTTTTCTGCGGGAAAAAGGATGGTAACGGGTGAGTCTGTATTTATGACTCACTTTGAAAATGTAGGAGCGGGTAAAAAACGCGTGGCTTTTGCTGCCCCATATCCGGGTTCAATTGTGCCTTTAAATCTTGCGGAGCTGGGTGGGCAAGTCATCTGTCAGAAGGATGCTTTTCTCTGCGCTGCTTTAGGCACAAAAGTAGAGATGGCGTTTTCGAAAAAAATTGGTGCAGGTTTCTTTGGTGGGGAAGGTTTCATTCTGCAAAAACTGCAGGGTGATGGTATGGCCTTTATGCAGGCGGGTGGCACTGTCGTTAAGAAGGAGTTGAATAATGAAACTTTGCGAGTGGATACAGGCTGCCTTGTTGGATTCACCGAAGGTATCGAATATGACATAGAAATGGTCAAAGGTTTGAAGTCGATGATCTTTGGTGGCGAAGGTTTATGGCTCGCAACGTTAAAAGGTACAGGCACCGTCTGGATTCAGAGTTTGCCATTCTCTCGCCTTGCTGATCGTTTGATTGCTTCAGCGCCGGCTAGCGGTGGTGATGATATAGGAGAGGGGTAAACA
>JASBRM010000197.1 GCA_030149405.1 Neptuniibacter sp.
TCCACTGTAATGCCGTTCATTTTACGTAACGTACGTTTGCAGGGTGTCGACTCAGTAAGCTGCCCATTTGAAAGACGTCAGGAAGCTTGGCAGCGCCTGCAGAAGCAGCTACCAGAATCTGCGTTGGGCGAAATTGCTCAGGTGATCTCTCTGGCTGATCTGCCTGAATATGCAGACAAAATTACCGAAGGTCAGGTGAAGGGACGTGTAGTAGTCGATTTGAATGCGTGAAATTGATGACAGGTCCTGAGATAAGGGGCTTTGCCCCTTATCTTGACTTTACTTTTTACTCAACCAAATAAACCATCCTTACGGGGTTTAATCAAAATTGAGGTATACCTGGAAAGGAACAGCAGCCAGGCGAGTACCCATAATCCACCTGAAAGATAGATTGTTGCCATATAATCTAGAGGCAGCAGATTAACTCCACTTCGAATCACTGCAGCGCTTAGGATCAGACCGAACGCCGAGAAAACAATCTTATTTATCACCAATGCTCTGCCGGTATGACCCAGAGAGACACGGGCCATCATTCCCAGTGTCATACCTCCAATAGCGCCAACGGTGAATGCATGAAATGCCACCGATTGGCTCACGTATCCAAAACCAGCTAAGCCATATAAAGTAAAACCCAAAGGAATAAACAGGTAGCTGAACTGCAGAATCCAGACCAGTGGTACTGATACAACAGGGCGGCTGAACCACCCATAACTGCGGCACAAATGCATCAAGGCCAGGGCTAAACTCGAAAAAGCAATAAACTGTTTTTCATCGGTTAGGTTGAGAAACAACCAAGCAACTGTCGCAGGAATAATCAGTTTCTCTATCCAAGAAAATTTAGTGCATTGAGCCCCTTCAACTCCTCGCTCTGTAAAGAAGGGGATTACCCGGCCTCCTATTACGGTAATGAGCAATATGACTAAAAACAGAGAAAGGTTTATTCCCTTAGTCAGTGTGTTTTCAGTCATCTGATTTAACTCCGCATGTACCATCAGATTGGCTACAAAAAATGCCATAAGGATTGGAATGAATATCAGATTACGGAAATTCTGGGATTGAATAATAGGTATCGCAAGGCAAATTGCCAGAGCAGGGATAAAACTAAGGTCAATAGTCGCAATTAACCAATCAGGAACACCCGGTAGGAATATGACCAGTCTCCCAATTAACCATAGACCAAATAATAAAGCGAGATTCCAGCCAAAGGGGGTTTGCACATTGGTCCAGTTACGAACGGCGGTCAGCAAAAAACCTGCAATGATTGCAATTGTGAAACCAAAAATCATCTCATGGCTGTGCCATAAGGAAGTGCTTTGATAATAATTAATCGGGTTTCCGGTTTTGAGTAGGTGCAGCCAGAATAAAATCAGAATGACGGCTGAAATTGCACCACCCAGAAAGAAGGGCCTGAATCCCAGATTAAATAACGAGAACGCATGTGGAGATCGCTTTTCCTGTATCTGGATCATAAAACTCTTTGTCCTCTCTAGGTGCTGGTCGAGTGATCTTTAAAGGTGTATTAAAAATACATTTTAATTGCGGGTTTGCCAAGTCCATAGAGAATGATCTACTTGAGTTAGGTCAGTAATTGATAGATTGCTTAAAGGTAAGTACTGTTAAGTCACTCTAAGATTGCCTTACAGTTAAACCGGGCCATCGCCTACACTGATAAATAGCCTTCAATAGCAATAAGAAGTGAGCATGAAGTACACAGATACATTGCAGAAAATCCATCAGGGTCTGGATCAACTGGGAGATCTCCCGGTGTTCAGTGCCACGGTTAACCGCATTCAGCAGATAAGTACTTCTGATGAAGGCGATGCAATGGCCCTGGCTGTGGCAATTATGAAAGATACCAGCCTGGCCGCGAAAGTGTTGAAAGTGGCTAATTCCAGCGCCTATAACCGCAATAATAAAAATATCTCGGTTGTGTCCCGGGCCGTGGTAATTATTGGTTTTAATAGCATCAAGAATATTTGCATCACTCTGAAACTGATTGAAACTTTTCATGATGAGCATCCGGATCTGGACGTTCCAGGCATGATGATGCGGCAACTGCTCAGTGCAAACCTAGCCAAGGAGTTTGCGCTCAAAAGTAATAAGAAGATTGACCCAGAAGAAGCTTATATTGCGGCTCTGTTATTTGGCTTAGGTGAAATCATGGTTGCCTGCACAATGCCGGACCAGTACCGACGCATGTTAAGGCTGAGATCTCACGGTGAAAAGAAATGGAGCCTGGTTCAAACAGAGGTGTTGGGTACAACATTCAGTGAGCTTGGTAAGGAGATGGCGTTAGGCTGGGGTTATCCGCAAGAGGTTTTGCAGTCGATCGAGCATCATGATCTGGCTCATATTGATGGTAAATCTGACTTTATGGGTTCATTACCTTCTCTTGCTAATGGCCTTATTCAGCACCTACTGGTCCAGGATGCTGCACATGAACAGTCCTTTTCTCACATTATGGAGTCCTTATCGGATGTCAGTGCGATTCCATTGGATGAAGTAGGCACAACTACGCTTCAGTGTTTCAATAATGTGGCCAAAGTGAGTCGGGATTATGGCTTAAAAGGGAAATCCCTGGTGCCTAAATTTGTCGAAACAGGTGATGAAACCAAGGACGAAATGATACGCCAGCTGGCTTTTCTTGGGCAGAGTGAAGCTGAAATGGAAGAGCAGGAGCTGGTAACAGTTGATCAGCTTGAGTCATCCATCCGTCAGGTTGAACGTAGCCAGAAACAGATTGAATACTTACAAAAGCTATCTGAGTTAATGGCATCGGGAAATAAGATTCATGAAGTGTTTAAATTGGTGATATCTGCACTTCAGGATTGCGGAAGCTTTGACCGAAGTATGTTATGTCTCCTGAGTTCGGGAGGGGATAAGCTCTCCGTAAAAATCATTGAGGGAGAAAAGCTCGACGATCTGCAAAGCTATTTCGAAAGAAAGAAAAACGGTAAAGCCGATGATCTGTTTTTCAGGGTGTTGAACAAGCGTGTAACCTTGTTGGTGAATGACCTTGACGAAGATGGCTGGTCTAATCGTTTACCAAAAACATTTGTTGATCAGGTTGGCTGTAAGGGATTTGTCTTGATTCCATTAACCATGGGCGTGAGAGTCATCGGAATGCTCTATGCGGATAAGGTTAAAGGCTCTGAGGGGCTGACTGACGAAGATTTTAATCTCTTCAATCAGTTTGCAACCCAGACTCGCGTGGCCCTGTCATACGCTGACTCTAAAGCTAAGCATTAACTGAGTAAGCAGGCTTACTCAGTTACACCTTTGACAAAGGATTTAGTGTTTTCCCAGGCTTCTTTACTCACTTCCACACCTTTGTCGATCACTTCCCCTCCAGTTTCAACGGCCGTTTGGGCCCCGGATTCTGTAGAGCATACAGCGCGCTGCGCTACACACTTTGACTTGCAGCCCAGTTCCGCTGCTTCATCAGAGAAATATCTAACTGCACATTCTGTTTCGCAAAGAGCTTGCTTGGTTGAGCAGTCAGCTGCTGCATAAGGGCTAATGAGCAACGGTGCAATAGCCAGTAATAAAGTCGAAAGTTTTTTCATTTTAATGCTCAGAGTTAGTTCGTTGTGCTTTTGGCTTCCAGAGGACTTCCTCTTCACCATTCTCACTTGCTAAAAATCTTGCTGCCACAAACAGCAGATCGGATAAACGATTCAAGTAGGCTACCGCATGTGGATTAACTGTTTCTGAATCGATTGCTTGCAGCGCAATTATAACCCGTTCTGCTCTTCTGCATACGGTTCTGGCCATATGCGCGTTACAAACCGATTGGGAGCCTCCTGGAAGTATAAACTCCTTGAGGGTTGGCAGGTCAGCATTTAAGTGATCCAGGGTGTTTTCGAGAGCCGTGATGTCGTCAGCATCGATTACCTTGTAGTCACTGGTAGCGACCGCAATTTCGCCTCCCAAGTCAAACAGCTGATGCTGAACATTTTTTAAAATGGGCTTTAGTTCGGACTCCTTGAGCCCTGAAAGGGTCAGGCCTATCCAGCTGTTGAGTTCATCAACAACGCCGAGTACTTCTATTCGTAGAGAGGATTTATGGACTCTGGAACCATTGGCCAGGCTGGTTTCTCCCTGATCTCCAGAGCGTGTGTAAATTTTAGTAAGGCGGTTAGGCATATCTTATTCTGCTGCGAGTTACGTATGAATAAGATCTAAGTTTGAACGAAAGGTTCAATGAAGAGAAGAGAGCAGAAGCAAAGCTTCTGCTCTGTTGATGGGCAGGCTAGAAGTTAACGATCAAAATGTTCTGCGAAATTTCGAACGTCATGTGCCAATTGGTCGATTTTATCGGCAGTTTTTTCCATTTCCTGAAGTACTGCAGCACTGATTGCCGATTCAATCAGTAGTGCCAGTTCCGAGAAATGCCCCTCGCCAATGTCGTTAGCCATAGCTTCAGGAAGCATTGTTTTAAAAGAATCTACAACGTGTAATGCGTGTTGCGTTTGCTTCATTGTCATTATTAATACTCCAGGCCTTACTTAGTAGTCGGGTGATTATTAGTGTGGACAGCGTTACTTACAATCAATGGGTCAGGCTGTAGCTCAATATCGGTGTTCTTGTCTGGATACGGCAGGCTTGTTAAGAAGTGACGCATTGCATTTAAACGGGCACGTTTCTTATCGTCTGACTTGATTACAGTCCATGGCGCATCTGCAGTATCGGTGTAAAAGAACATGGATTCTTTTGCTTCGGTATAGTCATCCCATTTATCCAGAGACGCCAAATCAATAGGGGAAAGTTTCCACTGCTTCAGTGGATCAACACGTCGAGCCTGAAAGCGGCGGAACTGCTCTTCACGGCTTACTGAGAACCAGAATTTGAAGAAACGGATACCGCTGCGGCTAAGCATTCTCTCAAGTTCCGGTGTTTGACGCATAAACTCCAGATATTCTGCAGGAGAACAGAAATTCATAACTTTTTCGACACCTGCACGGTTGTACCATGAGCGGTCAAACAGCACGATCTCACCTGCGGTTGGCAGATGGTTAATATAGCGTTGGAAATACCACTGACCTTTTTCCTGTTCGTTAGGTTTCTCCAAAGCTACTACACGTGCACCACGAGGGTTAAGGTGTTCCATCATACGTTTAATGGTGCCGCCTTTGCCGGCAGCATCCCGGCCTTCAAACAGAATAACAACTTTTTGACCGGTCTCTCTGACCCAGTTTTGAACTTTTAAAAGTTCAATCTGCAATTCTTTCTTGCGCTTTTCGTACTCACGGCGAGAGATCTTGTTGTCATAAGGGTAATCGCTGGCTTCGAAACTATCGGTTAGCTCCTGATCCAGAACTACAGAGGGGCATGCTTCAGATTTTTCTACACTCTTAGCAGCTTCTTTTAAATCGGCTTTTGGTTTCTGTACTTCCTGGTTCATAGGCATTCCTCTAGTTAGTTATAAGTCATGCTTAGGATTATCCTCCTGTGTGGTTTTTGAGGGGTGATTTGGATCAAAGGAAGGTGAGAAAAATTAGAATATTCTTTATTAGCGTAACAAGAGTCAGATAAACTCATGCATTTTTTTGATTTGAGCTAGGTAGCGGGCGTTGGTGGGTGTCGGCACGGCGTATTGTTTTGCCAATTTGCATAAATAACCGGTGATGGCTTCGATTTCTGTTGGTCGACCGTGACGAACATCCTGCATCATTGAAGAATAGTTTTCAGACGTTAATTCTGCGACATCACAAGCGTGTTCTATTAATGGACCTTTAAACAGTTTGATACCAGCCGCAGTAGCCACGGCTTCAACTTCACGGCAAATTTGAGCCATTTCCGACAGGTAATCGGGTTTTTTGATTAGTTCACCATTTTGGCATTGAAAACAGGCGGTTAGAGGGTTTATGGCGCAGTTAATTGCTAGTTTGCACCATAAGGTTCTCTCAATCTCATCATCCATTTCGATTTTGAGAAATCCACGGCCCAGTTCTTCGAGCCAGTAACTGTCTTTATCAGGATTACCCAGACGGGTGTAACCTTCTCCGGCATGAACCAGATCAAAGGGTTCAGGTAACCAGGCGCCATCTGTGGTGGATGCCCACACAACATCAGCATCAGGAAGTTGCTCTTTGATCCATTGCTGGCTGCCCATCCCGTTCTGAAGCACGATGACTCTTGCTTTATCAGCAATCCGGTGGCGAATGCTGTTGAAGGCTTTTTGAGTGCTTTGTGCCTTAGTGGTGACAAGGAGCTGAGAGATAGTGCCTTTTGATTCTGCGAGCTCAGCCTCAGTTGTATAAAGTTTGTCTTTGAGTCGAATCCCTTTCTGCTGATTGAACAGGTCAAGCTTAGCTTGGGTGCGCAGAACTAAAGTGACTGGAAATCCAGCACTTACTAGGTGGCATGCCCAAAGGTTGCCAATCGATCCTGCCCCTAAAATATGCCAGGCTGTGTTCATCTGTTTTTGCGACCTCTGAAGAAGAGAACTACTCATTCTTATATTGTGGCGTGAAATACCCCTTCAGGTCAGCTAGAATCGCGAAAAAATTCAGGAGTAAAGCTTATGCCTTCGTTTGATATTGTATCTGAACTGGATATGCATGAAGTGACAAATGCAGTGGATCAGTCGAATCGTGAACTACAGATGCGGTATGACTTCAAAGGTGTTGATGCTCGTTTTGAACTGAGTGAAAGTTCTGTCACGATCAATGCCGAAGTGGATTTCCAACTGCAGCAGATGTTGGAAGTACTGCGCACTAAAATGACAGGCCGCAAAATCGATATTCGCTGTCTTGAAGTAAAAGATCCTGAAACCGCTAATATGCGTGCTCGGCAAGAAGTTGTGCTGAAACAAGGTCTGGATCAGCCTTTTGCTAAGAAAATCGTCAAAATGATTAAAGATGCAAAACTCAAAGTTCAGTCTCAGGTTCAGGGAGAGCAGGTGAGAGTAACAGGCAAAAAACGAGATGACCTGCAAAGTGTGATCGCGATGCTTCGTGAAGCCGAACTTGAATTGCCACTGCAGTTTAATAACTTCAGAGATTAGCCTGCAATTTTTGTGGTTATTTGGGGCTTAAATGATTGAGTTAGTTGCTGAATTTTAAGGATAATATCCCTGCTCAATATGAGTTTCCAAACGGAGAGGGATTTCCTGATAATTACCCCTAACCCACTTAAATCCTGACATTTCATACAAGTTTTTCCTTAGGGATAAATAAAGGGTTTCAGGAGCCTTGAATAAAGCTAAATGATGGTGTTTACTGGCCTGTATACGAAATGACCTCATGAATTGGAAGGTATTGGTCATTTTCCATCATAGAGCTTATGAAAACAGGGAAATAACGGATTTTAACCGTTAAAGTAGGTGCTTCCTTAAGCTTTTAAAATAAAAACAACCGGGAGATATTCATGTTTTTTCGAAGCATCAACGATATGAATATGACAATCCTACGAAACTTATCGATGGTGCCTCAAGATATCGATTTGGTGGTAGGTATTCCTCGTAGCGGGCTATTAGCAGCGAATATGTTAGCGCTGTATCTCAATAAGCCGATTACAGATCTGGATGGGCTGCTTGAAGGGCGAATGCTCAGTAAGGGCAAGCGTGTCGTTACAAATTTTGACGATGATATTATTGGCTCAGCGAAAAAAATTCTGATCTTCGATGACTGTATTTCTCGTGGTACGGAAATCAACAAAGCCAAGAAACGTATTGACGAAGCCGGTTTATCAGATCGGGTGATTTATGGCTGTGTATTCAGCTTTCCTGAGAATCCCCATCTGGCGGATATCGTCATGGAGATCATTCCGAGACCGATGTGCTTTCAATGGTCCTGTATGTACACTCCTGAGCTCTCTTTGATGTGTGTAGATATCGATGGAATTCTTTGTCAGGATTGTCCAAAGGAACTGGATGACGATGGTGAGAAATATATAGAATTTCTTGAAAATGCGACGCCGTTGTTCCTGCCAACCTATGAAATTCGCTGGCTTGTGACGAGTAGGCTTGAGAAATACCGGGAACACACAGAACGTTGGTTGGCTAAGCATAATATTCCTTATAGAGAGCTGATCATGCTGGATGCTGATAGTAATGAGGAACGTCAAAAAGAAGGTGCTCACTGGAAATTCAAAGCCGATTTTTATAAATCTCAAAACGATGCTTGGCTCTTCATAGAAAGTGATCCCTATTCGGCATCAGAAATCAGTAAGGCTGCGGGTAAGCCTGCTATGTGTCCGGTTTCTGCGGCAATGTATGGGATTGAAGGTAGTGAGGAAGTTGAATTAGTTAAGCAACTTTCTGGTTTCAGTAGCTTGGTACGCAAGATTAAGAAAGCTCCGTTTAAAATCCTCCGTAAGGCGAAGTCTCTAAGTCGAGCTTGAGCAATTAACCTATAACTTGTTTACAGTTTATTGCAGTTCTCAAAGTGGAGGTGTGTAACTACACCTCCGGCTCCAACTGAAGGCAGTCCAGTAAAAACAGCTCCTTTATCAGTTCTTGAGAAGGGGAATTTTCAAAATCTTCTATACATATTTCACCTGCCTGTAAGCGCTTCTTAAGCGTTTCTCCCTGCCAGGAAATGATTTGATTTCCAGTGTTTTTATGGATGACTTTCAGATAAGGGTTTTCGCGTTCAAACCATGCATCAATAAGATACGTCACTATTTATCTCCCGGTTGATAACTGAAGATAAATATATAGTGAAAATTCCTACATGTAAATGATATTGATTATCATTTGTGTCTTCTCTGGGCGAGTAAGATTAACCCAAGTACCGGAATGCCAAGTAAGGATACGCTTATAAAGAACACCTCATAGCCGAAGTTATCAACAAAACCGCCTGAAAAGCCGCCCAGAAATTTTGGAAATAGCAGCATTACAGAGCTGAACAAAGCATATTGTGTGGCTGAATACTGAATGTTAGTGAGACTTGAAAGGTAGGCAATGAATGCAGCTGTTGCGATGCCGCCACTGAGGTTATCCAGAGAAATTACCAAGGTCAGCGCCGCAGTATTGTGGCCCAGAGTTGCAAGCCAGGCGAATAGCAGGTTGGTCAGGGAAACCATCAACGCCCCTATAAACAAGATTCGCATGACGCCAAAGCGGTTAACTAATATGCCACCAAGGCCTGCGCCAACGATTGTCATCACTACGCCATACACCTTAATGATCTGTGCAATCTCTTCTTTACTGAAACCCATGTCGACGTAAAAAACATTCGCAATGATGCCAAGAATGACATCGGAAATCCGGTAGGTTCCGATCAGGGCCAGAATGATCAGTGCATGAGAACCATAGCGTTTAATAAAGTCGGTAAACGGACAAACAACAGCTATATATGCCCATGCAAGAAAACGAGCGAAGAAATCAGGTAAGTGAGCGTAGTTTTCACTGAAGGAGATGATTTTTTGTTTTTGTTGAAGCGTCTCTTCATCCATCTCAACCGCAGCAGGCTCCGCGATAATCAATGTAGTGACAAGCCCAATAAGCATACACATGGACATTGTCAGATAGGCGACCTTCCAAGCGGCCGGGTCATAAATTGAACTATCTGATGAGGCCCAGGCTGCGACTGCCAAGGCTCCAGCGCCTGCAACGATCATCGCGATTCGATACCCTGCCATATAAGTTGCAGCCATCGCGGCTTGTAAACGCTCTCCAGCCGACTCGATGCGATAAGCATCTATGACGATGTCCTGGGTTGCTGAGCTGAATGCAACCAGAATAGCGAGCAGTGCCATCTGTTCAAGGTTATTGAGAGGGTTAGCAAAAGCGAGACCGGACAAGCCAAGTACTAACAGGCATTGAGAAAGGAATAGCCACGAGCGTCGGCGCCCGAGAGCTTTTGATAATACAGGTATAGCGAGACGGTCAACCAGCGGTGCCCAGAGCCATTTGAACCCATAAGCAAGACCCACCCATGAGAAATAAGTGATCAGGCTGCGTTCAACCCCGGCTTCACGTAACCAGAAAGAGAGAGTACCAAAAACCAATAGGATCGGCAGACCTGAGGAAAAACCTAAAAAGAAAAGCGTGACTGCTCTGGGGTGAAGATAAACTCTGGCATTTTTTAACCAGCTCTCGTTGGCGGTATCAACCGTGTTCATTGATTTTCGTGCCTGAAAAATTGAAGTTCTATTGTTACCCCGGTACGAATATAAGGCAACAAAAAAGGCCCGGTTAAAAACCGGGCCCGAAAGTTATTGGCTAAACCTGCTTGAAGGGGGGAGGCAGGTTTTGCTTAAACTTTATTAGAACTTGATACGGATACCAGCAAGGATGTCCATATCCAGGTCTTTACCTTCTTCGTCAACATCACTGATTTCAGCGAACAGACGAACATTTTTCTGAGCTGGGAACTTGTACGTTACATTAACGTAAGTCTGCTCGATGTCTGCTTCGCCAGCGTCATCGAAGTCCAGTTCAGCGTAACCAACTGAGATCTTAGTAGTCTTAGATGCTTTGAAAGTAGCGGCAACGTTCAGGAAATCAGCCGCTTCGTCTGCATCATCGCTATCAGATTCACCGAAATCTACACCAAACTCTGCAAAACCTGCATCAACAACTGCGCTCAGACCCCAGATATCCTGAGTGTCATCAGCAGAGTTTTCTTCGTTCGCCTGGTAAGCAGCGCCCAGAGTTACCATGTCGAAGTTAGCTTCAACATAGATTTCAGTAGACTGGCCATCAGCACTGCCTTCGCCTTCTGCTTCTAGTTCGTGAGAGATAGCAACGCGTGCAACATCGAAATCAGCATCCAGACGGATTAGGTCATCACCATCTACACGACCAACAGCATCAAAGATATCTTCGCCAGTGGAATCTTCAATCATCTGCTCAACACCGAAGTCATCAGCAGCGTTGTCAGTTTTACCAATCAGAACAGCAACGTTGTGTGCTTCAAGGCCCAGGTACGCTTCTTCCAGATTGTCAGTGTTCTTCTGCTCAGCTTCGTTTTTGAAACCGAAATCCAGTTGACCGAAAGCTTTAAGACCGTTACCCAGATCGTAAGTTACAGAGTTTTTAACTTCCAGGTCGTCAAATTCAACTTCAGTGTCTTTAGTTTTGCTAGCGTTGTCACGCAGCTGAACCTACCAGTCACCTTTAATCTTGAAAGTCAGACCTTTGTCATCGTAAACAGTCGCAGCAGTTGCAGTGTTTGCAGTTACAGCAGCGATTGCAGCAGCCAGAATCAGCTTTTTCATTTTTTCTCTCCAGAGAGTTTTAATACAATAAATAATTGGTTAATTAATTAACTTGCTTGCTTATAAGATCTTTAAAAGAACGTCTGGTTTTCTCATCAGCTTGGTTGTACCAGTAAATAAGCATTTCCATCGCCATATTTTTATTTTCATTCACCTGGTTTTTCTGGGCTTTCCCGGTTTGATTTACTTCCGCAGGACTGATGATTCTTGTTTTTGGCAGTGCAGCATCTGCATTGCTCATATTAAATTCTTCAAGCTCGTCTTCATAATCACGACTTAGCTGAAATCCTTTTTTTACAAGAAGGTTTGATTTATATGGAATCTTTTTGCCACTACTGTCGTTTAGATTCCAAGCCATGCTTTTTTCAAACCTTTTTAAATCCAACTTGCTTTTAATATCGGGTGCAGAAAGGTGTATAACTGGCTCCGAGGATTGAAATAAAACCACCATTGGTGTAGTTGCCTCTAACTCGGAGTCATCTCCTGGATTGATCTCTGCTGTATAGTTAACCAGAATCTGATTCGTTCCTTCTGGTAAGCGAGCAGATGTCTTACCTGCAAAAAAGCTATCAGAGCTGACTTCTTCACCATTTACAGCCAGAAGGTTAATACCTTCACCCAGCTCAAGCTGTACTTCAGCAAAAGCGTTAAAGCTCAAGAATGTTGCTGTAATAACCAAGGTTTTAAAAAGTTTTGATCTTAGTTGAGCCAATTTAATTACCTAAAAATATTTAATATATGAGCTTTGTTGCGGCGCAATAGTAAAAGCCTTTTATGACTTTTATATTACTGTTTTTTTAAAAGTTATTAAAAATTTGTTACAGAAAAATAACCCCGGATTTATAGGGTTATAAGTAGTAAATAGTTTTCAATAATATGTTTAGTCAGAAGAAGGTTAATTTATAAAAATCTTAAATTAGGGTTTCATACAAATTTGTGCGAATGTTATAGATTCTCATTACGCTTTGCAATAACAATATTTATATTTCTTCTTTCTGCTGCTGTGCCGGGACGTTTCCCCTCTTTTTTTATTTGAGTTGGATTAGATGGAGCAGGGTCTCGCCTGACTGAGTAAACATAATCGTTTATCTGTTAGGTAAGGTGCAGTATGGATTTCCAGAGGGAAATCCTGTGACTGTGTCGGTTATGTAGCCGTAAGATGTAGGCGTTCTTTCTTTGAATAGGAAGCCGGATAAGCGATGGTATATACAACCTACTGCTATAAGCTATTGCACAGTTTTAATCCAGGTCGTGCTGGCTTTCTCAGAGATATGGCTAATAATAGGATTTATGAAATCATGGTGAATTACGTTTTCTTTTGATTTTCATAACATGTTGATTAATATAAGAAAAATTTTATTAATTATTAAGTTTTTGAGAATTTTTTGTGTACAGGGACGGTTCACTGGTGTTTGTCATGGAAATTTAACTATCACCCTATAGCTTTCCAAAAATTCAGATACTGAACTGAGAATCTTGGTATTAACTGCTTAGGTTCTCCCATTTATATGATTTCCTTTCTTGGGGTGAAAGATAAGGTTATGAGCTATAAAAATACGCATGATTCATGCAGCAACCTGACTGCAGAGCAGGATTCAGATTTTACTCAGATTATTGAGCGTGGTGTCAGCCGTCGTGGTTTTATGGCTGGCATGGGTGCACTTGGTATTGGTGCTTTCATCGGTTTGTCACCAATCTCGCAATCTGTTCAGGCTGCAATGAAAACCGTTAACAGCAAACTGATGGGTTTTAAGCCAATCCCTGCAAGCACTGCGGATACAGTTGTGGTTCCTGAGGGGTACAAAGTATCTAACCTTATTTCCTGGGGCGACCCAATCTTTGAAGGCGCTCCTGAGTTTGATCAGTCTGGTAAAGCACCGGCTGCAGCGCAGGCAAAGCAGTTCGGTGATAACACAGACGGTATGTCCCTGTTCCCGATCTCCGAAGATCGTGCAGTTCTGGCTATCAACAACGAGTATACAAATAACGACCTGTTATTTGATCACAAAGGCGAAAGCATGACTGCGGATGATGTGCTGAAAGCCCAGAACGCTCATGGTGTTTCCATCTTTGAGATTCAGAAAACATCTAAAGGCTGGTCTGTAGATCGTGGTGGCAAAGTAAACCGTCGCATCACTGCGAATACGCCAATGCGGCTAACAGGTCCTGCTGCTGGTCATGACCTTCTGAAAACTGCGGCGGATGCAACAGGTACAGAAGTTCTGGGTACTTTCAATAACTGTGCAAATGGTGAAACGCCTTGGGGTACTTACCTCACTTGTGAAGAAAACTTCCACAACTACTTCGGTACTGGGGATGAGTCATACGCTGTGCCTGCTGCACAGAAGCGTTACGGTATTAAGCCTGAAGATAAACGTTACCAGTGGAGCAAGTTCGACGAGCGTTTTGATCTGGCTAAAAACCCGAACGAACCAAACCGTCATGGGTGGGTTGTTGAAATCGATCCAATGGATCCAGAATCAAAACCACTTAAGCGTACAGCCCTGGGTCGCTTCAAACATGAAAATGCGGCACTGATGATTGATAACAGTGGTCATGCTGTTGTTTATCTGGGTGACGATGAGCGTGGAGAGCATCTGTACAAATTCGTATCCAAAGGTAAGTACGATGCCTCTAACAAAGCGGCTAATCGTAACCTCTTGGAAGACGGCACTCTTTACGTTGCTAAGTTTGAAGCTGCTGACGGTGAACTGAAAGGTAAAGGTCAGTGGCTGGAACTGACGTTTGGTAAAAATGGCCTGACAGCAGAAAACGGTTTTAACAATCAGGCAGAAGTGCTTATCCATACACGCCTTGCAGCGACTCAGGTGGGCGCGACGACTATGGACCGTCCAGAGTGGGTAGCCGTGCATCCGAACAAGATGAGCGCTTGCTGTACTCTGACGAACAACAAACATCGTGGTAAGAAAGATAATCAGCCTGTTAGTGGTCCGAATCCGCGCACAGGCAACAAATATGGTCAGATCGTTCGCTGGACACCTGTAAATGGTGACCATACAGCGGCTGAATTTGATTGGGACTTGTATGTTGTTGCGGGTAACCCATCAGTTCATAAAGAGGGTCTGAACGCAGGCAGTAGCAATATCACGACTGAAAACATGTTCAACAGCCCAGATGGTCTTGGCTTTGATAAAGGTGGCCGCCTGTGGATCATGACGGATGGTAAATATTCCAACAAAGATGACTTTGCTGGCATGGGTAACAACCAGATGCTTTGTGGTGATCCGGAAACAGGTGAAATTCATCGCTTCCTGACAGGCCCGATTGCGTCTGAAGTAACAGGTCTGGCGTTTTCGCCTGACCACAAAACCATGTTTGTAGGCATTCAGCATCCTGGGGAAAAAGGTAAGCCTTCTCACTTCCCGGGTGGAGGTGACAGCAAGCCTCGTTCTACAGTGGTTATGGTGACGCGTGAAGACGGTGGTGTTATTGGTGCATAAGCTCTTTTTAAACAAAAGAAAGGGGCTTTAAGCCCCTTTTTTCTTGTTCAGCGTTATTGATTTTGAGGCATAAAAAAACCGGCAGAAGCCGGTTTTTTATCGAATAAATTTCGATTAGATACGCAGACCGCCATCAACCTCGAAGCAACGACCAGTGATGTAGTCATTTTCAAGGATGAAGTTAACAGTCGAAGCGATCTCTTCTGGTTTACCCAGACGCTTAGCTGGGATGCCAGCAGCAATTTTTTCCAGAGCTTCAGGCTTCATGCTCATTACCATCTCAGTGCCGATGTAACCTGGAGCGATAGACGCTGCACGGATACCGTAGCGAGATAGTTCTTTAGCCCAGGTAACAGCCATAGCTTCTACACCAGCTTTAGTTGCTGTGTAGTTAGTCTGGCCCATGTTACCGGAACGAGAAATAGAAGAGATGTTGATGATGCAACCAGGTACGCCCAGATCGATCATCTGTGCAGCAGCTTCACGAGCACACAGGAAAGTACCTGTCAGGTTAACGTCCATTACCAGGTTCCACTGGTCCATAGACATTTTCTTAGCTACTTTGCCAGTTTCGCGATCGACTTTCATGAACAGACCGTCACGAGTGATACCAGCGTTGTTTACCAGACCATGCAATGTGCCGAAATCAGCAACAATGTCAGTAAACATTTTTTCTACTTCATCTTCTTTAGCTACGTTGCAGATGTATGCACGTGCTTCAACGCCTTTTTCCATGCAAAGGCCAACAGTAGTGTCCAGATCTTCCTGACTCAGGTCAGCCAGCGCCAGTTTTGCGCCTTTAGCAGCCAGTTCAAGAGCCATAGCACGGCCCAGACCGCGACCACCACCAGTTACAACAATTACTTTATCTTTGAGTTCCATTGAGGATTACCCTTAACTTCGGTTTTCTCTTTTGTGCGTTGCGTCATTGTTCAGAAAATAAACTTATCCCGCTTTTGCAAAAAAGTCTACAGCTCTATCAAGATCCGCTATTTATCAATAAGTTCTATAGCCAAATGGATAGACACTTAAGTTTAGCTTATGCGTTTGCTAACTATATGAAGGGAAGAGGTTTTTTTGCGCTGCATTATGTGGGAGGTACTTTGGTATTAAGTGCCAATATACAGTGCAGTTAAAGTCAAAAAGTCTTGCTGCATTTGGTGGTAAAGCTTGAAAAAAACGAATTAAACCCTACCTTACTAGGCATTAAGCTACTTAATTTGAGCCCAAAAGCGACCTTGTTTATGAAGTTTCTGTTTCTGTTATTTAT
>JASBRM010000228.1 GCA_030149405.1 Neptuniibacter sp.
GTTCTATGCATCTGGGCCTTGAAGAAGCACCCAATGGATTTGAACGTATGGCTGAGTTTTACGCAGAACGTGCCCGTGGCGGTGTAGCTCTGATCGTAACCGGAGGCATCGGTCCAAACAAAGAAGGTGCTGTGCATGGTCATGCTGCGCAAATGGCTTCATCAGAAGATGTAAAAAACCACCGCATCGTGACGGATCGGGTACATCAGGAAGGTGGCAAGATCTGTATGCAGATACTGCACACAGGCCGCTATGCCTACAACCCACAGCCAGTTGCGCCCTCTGCAATTCAGGCACCGATCAACCCATTCCCACCCAAAGAGCTTTCGGAAGACGATATTGAGCAGCAGATCAGAGATTTTGTGAACTGTGCATCCCTTGCAAAAGAAGCGGGATATGACGGTGTCGAAATCATGGGGTCAGAGGGCTATCTGATTAACCAGTTTATTGCCGCACGCACCAACCAACGTGATGATGACTGGGGGGGTGAATATGACCAGCGTATACGCTTTGCTCTGGAAACCGTTCGAAGGGTACGTGAAGCCGTCGGTACTGACTTTATCATCATCTACCGCCTTTCAATGCTGGATCTGGTTGAAGGCGGCAGTAGTTACGAAGAGATCGTACAACTTGGACTGGCAATTGAAAAAGCCGGCGCCACCATCATCAATACTGGCATCGGCTGGCATGAAGCCCGCATCCCGACTATCGCCACAAAGGTTCCTCGCGCTGCGTTTACCTGGGTCACAGCCAAGGTACGTAAGGCGCTGAATGTTCCGGTCATCGCCTCAAACCGAATCAATATGCCCGCTGTGGCAGAAGAGGTCCTGGCCCGTGGTGATGCGGATATGGTCTCTATGGCCCGCCCGTTTCTAGCAGACCCGGAATTCGTGCAAAAAGCCGCCGAAAACAGGGCCGATGAGATCAACACCTGCATCGGTTGCAATCAGGCTTGTCTGGATCACGTTTTCGTTGGCAAACTGACAAGCTGCCTGGTTAACCCGCGTGCCTGTCATGAAACAGAACTGGTCATTACCCCAGCCACCGATATTAAGAACATTGCTGTAGTCGGTGCAGGACCAGCCGGTTTAGCCTTTTCCACCACCGCAGCTCAACGCGGCCACAAAGTCACTCTGTTTGATGCAGCATCCGAGATCGGTGGCCAGTTCAATATTGCCAAGCGCATACCGGGTAAAGAAGAGTTCTACGAAACCCTGCGTTATTTCGGTAAGCAGATAGAGCTCACGGGAGTAAACCTTCAGCTAAACACTCAAGTAAGTGCAGAAACACTTCAGGAAGGCGGATTTGATCAGGTTGTACTTGCCACCGGCATCAGCCCTCGCACCCCGGATATTGACGGTGTTAACCACCCGAAAGTGCTCAGCTACCTGGATGTGATGAAGGGTGCTGAGGTTGGTCAGAAAGTCGCGGTCATCGGCGCAGGCGGTATTGGTTTTGATATCTCAGAAGTACTGGTACATCAGGGTGAATCCACCAGCCAGAACATCTCCGCCTTTATGCAGGAATGGGGTGTGGACATGAGCATGAACGCCCGAGGCGGTGTAGAGAACATGAAACCCGCCTTTGAACCGGCTGCGCGTGAGGTGTTCCTGCTGCAACGTAAGAAAAGCAAGGTAGGCAGCGGTCTGGGTAAAACAACCGGCTGGATACATCGTACCGATCTCGCCAAGAAAGGTGTGAAAATGCTCAACAAGTGTGAGTACCAGAAGATCGATGATCAGGGCTTACATCTGCAGGTCGATGGCGAACCGCAGTTGCTGGAAGTTGATAATGTCATTATCTGTGCTGGGCAGGAGCCGAAACGTGATCTGGCTGACCAGATTAAAAATGTGCCTGTCCATCTGATCGGCGGTGCTGATGTGGCGGCGGAGCTGGATGCCAAACGTGCGATTCATCAGGGCACGCAGTTGGCTGCAACAATTTAAACACCCACTCCATCTATAAAGGGCAGCGGTTTTGAACAACCCTGCCCTTTTTTATGACCGTAAACGCCACCTTTTTCCCTATCAATTTTCACGGTAATTCAAGCACCTAAGCAGGGTTTGAAAAATAATGTCATAAAAACTGGTGACTTTTGTTATTGGCGATTCTATACCTAATAAAGCATGATTCAGGTAACCTTTCAGGCAGATCCAGAAAGGCCACCAAATATAAAAATAATTACTGGTTATCAGATGTTCAAAAGAATTACTGGCAGTTCGTTACTGATACTCTGCTCACTATTTACACCTCTATCTCCATCTTCGGCCTCAGAACAACTGACGTCAGATCGTCTGTCTACTTCAGCCCTCACCCGCGAAGGTGCTGAAAAGTCACTGCTGTTATCCGTCGCTAATACAGGCAAAAGACTGGTTGCTGCCGGAGAGCAAGGCGTCATAGTTTACTCGGATGATCAGGGCAAGAAGTGGCAACAGGCATCAGTACCCGCCAGTACACTGCTGACCAGTATTAAATTCACGGATACTCAGACTGGCTGGGCGATTGGTCACGATGGTCTGGTGCTTAAAACCGCCGATAGTGGCTCCAGTTGGAAATCCGTTCTTAGCGGTAACGATATTAACCAGTTACGAATCACGGCTCTTGAGAATCTGCTCGGTTCCATGACGACCGATAACTTCACACCCGAACAGATTGAAGATACCGAATATGCCTTGGATGATGCGGTCATCGCACAGGAAGAGGGGCCTACTTCACCCCTGCTGGATATGCTGTTTCTGAATTCCAGCCACGGTTTCCTGATCGGCGCCTACGGTACGATGCTCGAAACCAGGGATGCAGGACAAAGCTGGCAGTTTATCGGGCATAAGCTACCGAACCCGGAAGGTTTTCACCTTAACCGCATCTATCAACTTAAATCCGGACGCTTGCTTATTCTCGGTGAAGCCGGGCTTCTGCTCGCCAGTGATGATAAAGGACAAAGCTGGCTAAACCTTGATTCTCCTTACGATGGTTCCTTCTTCTCAGCAGCAGAATCGGATGCTCTGTACATCATGGGTTTACGCGGCAACACCTTCCGTTTTGATGATCAAAACCAGAACTGGCAAAGAGTTGAGCTACCCGTCGCAGCCACCATCAACGATGCAATTGTGGTTGAAGATCAGATTATCATGGTCGGTCAGGGCGGCACGCTGTTACGCCAGAAAGGCACTGGATTTGAGCCTCTGGGTAAACGTCAGCTACGCACATTTACGTCCCTGACACAGGTGGCTGATTCACTGGTGATTACCGGTGAAACCGGCATTGTGCACCTATCGCTAAGTGGTAAGGAGGCTGCACAATGAACAAGCTATCCGCTCTGCTTTTGTGGCCTATCCAGACCAGCGAACGTCTGGCCGAATACTTTCTCTATACGCATCGCAAGCTGGTACTGGGCCTGTTCCTGATTGCTACGGTTATTCTGGGTTGGCAAGCCAGCCAGATCCGCCCGGATGCCAGCTTTATTAAGATGATCCCGTCCTCTCATCCTTATGTTGAGAACTACATCAACTACCGCGATGACCTTGCCGGATTAGGCAACAGTATCCGTGTGGTGGTGGCTGCAAAAAATGGCGATATCTTCACTGCGGAATTTCAGGAAACGTTGAAAAACGTTACCGATGAGCTGTTCTTCATTCCCGGTGTCGACCGCTCCGCCCTGAAATCTATCTGGACCCCTAACGTCCGCTGGACCGAGGTTACCGAAGAAGGTTTTGTCGGAGGTCCGGTTATTCCCGCTAAATACGATGGTTCCGCGCAAAGTCTGGAACAGGTAAGGACTAACATTCTGCGTTCCGGTCAGGTAGGTATTCTGGTTGCTAACGATTTCCGCTCTGCGATGGTTCAGGTGCCGCTGTTTGATAAGCACCCGGATACCGGTGAGCGCCTTAACTACCAAAGCTTTTCAGAACAAGTTGAAGAACTGATCCGTGATAAATACAGCTCAGACAGCATCGATATTCACATCACCGGGTTTGCCAAAATCGTCGGTGATCTGATCGATGGTGCGACTGAAGTAGCTCTGTTCTTTGCCGTGGCATTCCTGATTACCCTTGCCCTGCTCTATCTCTACTCCGGTAGTGTTATGGGTACGATTGTGCCACTGATCTGTTCCCTTGCTGCGGTTATCTGGCAGTTGGGCCTGCTCAAGATGCTGGGCTATGGTATCGACCCCTACTCCATGCTTGTGCCGTTTCTGGTCTTTGCCATTGCCGTCAGCCACGGTGTGCAGATTGTAAATACCATCACCCTGGAATCCGCGACCAATGGCGCCGATAAGATTCAGGCATCACGCCATGCATTTAAAACCATCTATATCCCCGGACTCACAGCCCTGATCTCAGACGGTATTGGGTTTATTACTTTGATGGTAATCCAGATTCAGGTGATTCAGGATCTGGCAGTCGCAGCTTCCATTGGTGTTGCAGTAATCGTACTGACCAACCTGATGCTACTGCCACTGCTGATGAGCTATGTAGGCGTGGGTAAAAATGCGATCGCCCGGGCAAAACGCAATATTGCAAAAGAGAACTCACACTGGCGCATGTTCTCTGTGTTCGCCACACCTAAAGGTGCCACCATGGCGATTACTGTTGCCCTGTTTATGCTGGTTGGCGGTTTGTACTTCAGTCAAGATCTGAAGATTGGCGATCTTGATAAAGGCGCACCGGAACTGCGTCTGGACTCCCGTTACAACCTGGATAACGCGTTTATCACCGACAACTACTCCACTTCCAGCGATGTCTTTGTGGTGATGGTCGCAACCGAAGAGGAACAGTGCAGCAGCTTCCAGACCCTGTCACTGGTTGACCGCTTCCAGTTCTACCTGCAAGGCATTGAAGGGGTGCAATCCAGTATATCCTTAACTGATGTCTCTGAGCGGGTAACTGCGGGACTGAACGAATGGAACCTGAAATGGCGTTCTGTCAGCCGCAATCAGTTCGTAATCAACGCCTCCCTGGCTTACGTTCCCGCAGGTCTGATGAACAGCAACTGCTCGCTTCTTCCGGTCATCGTTTTCCTGGATGACCACAAAGCCGAGACCCTGAAAACCATCACCGCTGCCGTAGAAGACTTTACCGACAACCATCAGGTTGAAGGCATTGAGTTCCTGATGGCCGCGGGTAAAGCCGGCTTTGAAGCCGCAACCAATGAAGTGATTGAAGATGCCCAGTACGAGATGCTGATCTGGGTATATTCCGTCGTCAGTATTCTCTGTCTGCTGACCTTCCGTTCCATCAGCACCGTGATCTGCATCATCGCGCCTCTGGCACTGACATCCGTGCTTTGCCAGGCATTGATGGCCCAACTGGGTATTGGCGTTAAGGTCGCTACCTTGCCTGTAATCGCTCTGGGTGTAGGTATTGGTGTCGACTATGGCATCTATATCTATTCGAAGATGAAAACCTACCTGGAGCAAGGCCATAGCCTAGCTGCAGCTTATCTGGAAACCCTGCAAAGCACCGGTAAATCTGTTGCCTTCACCGGTCTTACATTAGGTATTGGTGTGGTCCTCTGGGTACTCTCACCCATCAAATTCCAGGCGGATATGGGTATCCTGCTGACCTTTATGTTTATCTGGAACATGCTGGGAGCATTGATTCTGTTGCCGGCGATTGCCTGCCTGCTAAATCCTTACGGTAAGACGAGCAACAAAGTAGAACCCTAGAATATCCAGAGTTTAAAGGTGTGCAGGGTGGTGAAAAGAGCAAAATCAAAAACGATGGGGTTTGGATAGAAACCCAAACTGCAAATGATTCTGCTCTCTACCTTATATAAATTGGCACCTAAACATAAACCATGGCGCTATCTTGGTGTTACTGTCTGTTTAAGAATGAAGCATGCTATCGGTAAAGCGGTTCAACTCAGCAACAGAACTGATCACATAAACAGATTTATCCGCAGCCATTTCGTTAAGCTTTCGTGAAAAATCCTCATTCCAGAACTTAGGGCAAAGCTTCAGTGTTTTATAACTCTGAATCGAGCCTTTAAAGACTGAACTACCCTCGGGCCAACCTTCTGGTTTAATAAACATCCCCTTCAGCAGCCGCTTAGTTACAAACCAGTAACTAACCGGATAAGGCAGGTCGATATAGATCAAAGTATCCGCTGCATCCAGCCGCTCAAAGAAAGAGCTTAGAGGTCCAAAACCATCGATAATCCATTGCTCTGAACTAAGAATTTTTGCGTGCTCCTGATCGAAAATTTTGCGATCAACCAGAGTGCCATCCTTGTTGTAAACGATGGAATCCAACGAACACAATGGAATACCCGTTGCTGCAGACAAACGCTTACTTAAAGCCGATTTTCCACTGCCCGGCTTACCAAATACGGCTACTTTTTTCATACTACCTCCCTAGCTTAAACCAATCCCATGAGGCAGAAACAGAAAACCCGCCTCAGAGGCGGGTTTTACAAAATCTAAACATCACAAATCCCACCATTCCTAAGAAATGATGATAATTCGAGTGCTCTTTTGCGTTGGATTTGTGTTCATTCAGCTATCCTGCTAGATGGCATGGTTTATGTCAACGGACAGCCAGAACATATCTAGTATGCTCCCTGGCATTTCAATTTACAGGATCTTATAACTGAGTAAGCCGCTTCAACAACTTATGATATTCGGAGTGGGAGGAAATATTGTTATGACTTGCCTTATCCATCTCATACACCTTGGCTAAACCGGGTTTAAAGTTATCAAACAACTTCATGGAACTGTGCGTAGGGATAACCTTATCGTCCACAGCCACTATGATAGAGGTAGGCGCATCAACCTGTTTGGCATATTGCCAGGACAGGTACTTATCTTTGAGCAGCAACGACACAGGAAAGCCCCAGTAGATCTCGCTGGCAACATCCTCAACACTACTGAACGGTGTGATCAGGATCAGTTTGTCAGGTGAGGTTTGCGCAGCTAATCGGGTCGCCACACCCGACCCAAGGCTACGGCCAATCAGCACAATATCCTCATGGGTCTGATTAACATGGTCATACAATGCGCGGGCATCCTGATAGATCCTCTCTTCTCCCGGTTCGCCATCACTGCCGCCATAACCGCGATAGTGCAACAGAAAAAGTGAATAACCCGGAAAGGTCGCTTGGAATGACTCTAAATTTCGCGAAACATCCTCAGCGTTACCGCCAAAGTAAATCACCGCTTTATTGGTGTTTTTGATTTCAGTTGTTACAACGGTTTCACCCACACCAGTCGGTAGAAGCAAGGTTTTAGCAGGATCGGAAACCACGCGGTCACGCGGGAAATAGAGCAGATTATCCTGATAAAAATACAGGACGGCGCACAAGGACAGGTAGCAAATACTGCCCAGATAAAAGAGGCTCAGAGTGATTTTTTTCATTAGTTATCTATTTAGGTCCAGAGCCAGTGTCTAGGGTACCGAGATGTATAACCACTTGTGATTCAGTAATAAATTGATGAACTTTTGCGGCTCAGCCTGTTGAGTCAGATGCAGATAAGACTTTACAGCAAACCCTCTGGTATTAAAGCCCATATAAGTCACACTGATTTCGTCTCCAGACTCCCAGGGGCCGGTTCCTTCAGAATGGATAACCTCGTCTCTTTTAGCCTCGGATAAAACCCCAAGCTGAGTGGCATGAGCAATATATTCATGAGCGGCATTGTTCCACTTTTCCTCCACATCTGAAGCGCTGTGTTGAAAGATTGCGTGGGTGATCTCATGCGCAACCGCACCAATGTAGTGTTCCTTATCAAAGGCCATATCATACATTTTCGGTGGCTCTCGGCTACTCAAAATAGCATCCAGAGACATCATGCGAATTTGATCCGCCTTACGGTCATAGCTGCCATAGGCCATATAGCCATTCTGGTTTATCCGCTTACTTATAACCCAGATAGGAATAGTTCTTTGAGGTCTTAACTGATAGTTGCCAAGAAAATGGACAGCACGATCCGCCGCATCGCAAATATGCTCAACCATACTGTTGTTTGAAGCCCTGATCAGAATCTCAGGTACTTTGGGACACTGATATTCAGCAGCAAAAATGCTAGGAGCAAAACCCGGTTGGCTCAGTAGCAGCGAGAAGGTAATGATTAAGAATCGCTTCATGGGCTTTCTCCCACATTGATCAATTCTGAAAATGACTAAAAAAATTCACATTTAAGAATTTTAGGAGTGCTGCCATCCGATAGCCAGTGAGAGGCGTAACCTAAGCTGGAACGCTTGAGGCGTTAAAGCCAGATTGAAACAATTTAACCTGGCCGGGAGATCTCTACTTTATCCGGTGAGACACTGTAATAGTTCCCACCCATTTTCCCTATTGATGAAAAAGCCAGCTGATCAATTTTTCCGTCGCTATAAAGCTCATCACGCACATAAACGTGTTGAACATCTAACAAAATCAGTTTACCGCCGGAGGGAAGATCACTCACCTTCACAATCTCACGCAAACGGCATTCATAGCGGATGGGTGACTGGAGTACTGATAATGGTTTTGCACTGTAGCTGGGGCAGGATTCAACATCAGCAAAGCTAAATTCACTTTCACTGGCATGGATGCCGGCGCTGGTTTTATTCATCTTCTCCAGCAGTTCAGTATCCACAACGTTGACCACACACTCGCCCGTTTCAACCAGATTATTCAGCGTGTCTTTATCCAGACCGTTTCTCTGAGTAATCTGGGTATAGAGCAGCACCGGAGGGTTGCAGCTTGCGACGGTGAAAAACGAAAACGGCGCTAAGTTATCAACCCCGGATTCAGAACGAGTGCTAATCCATGCAATCGGTCTGGGCGTTACACCACCATTAAGCAGTTGGTAGTTTTCGTGGCCTTCCAGTTCTGATGTCGTGAAAATCATTCCATTAATCTCAACGTGCCTGGCTATTATTTCAAAAAGCTAAGGAACATCTCCCAGAGGCCCGGCTTGGCTTTTTTGTGGTATTCAGTACGCAACTTATCAATCTGGCTCAGTTTCTCCTGAACCACAGTCAGGTTCTCTGAAGTGGCCGTTGGAATGGCATCAACAAAGGCCTCTACTTTGTTTAAACCTTCAAGCGAAATCACTTTACGCTCTGGGGAAAAGTCATAAGCCTGGGCACTATCAAGCTGTAATTTAAAGGCATCCAGATTCTGGTTAAACGTCTCTGCAGATTCCGTCTCCAGTGCATTTTTAAAATGCAGTCGCATCTGCTTCATCGTTTTCTTCAACGTAAGCGGCTCACCCGCAGTGGCAACACCAGAAAAAGTAACCAGTAGGGAAAGAGACAAAGAACTAATTAACAGTTTTAAAGCTGAGCGTTTCATAAACAGAACCGACCTTCATAGTGATTGCAGAGTATTCCGATGGGCAATATACCAGAACTGGTTGAGAGAACATTCATTGTTCTCCTATGGTTATTCCAAAAGCTAAAAGAACAACAGGTTAAGAACTAACCCCAGGATTTAAATTCCAGCCCTTCAATCTGTTCCTTATCAATCTTGCCCTGAAGAGAATTCACAATCGAAATGCACTCGTTAAGGTCCGCCTTCTTGGTAAAGGAACCTTTCTGATCATGCATGGGCAGATCCACAATGAGAGAACCGTCTTCATCGACCATAAACTGCAACATCACGTTGTCGTCATCAATGATACCGATAAAGTTGTCCTCTTCATGCAGCAGACTTTGCATAAGCTCGGTGATGTTTTCCAGCGTTTCAGTGACTGCCTCATCGGAGCGTACATGCTTATCTTTTGAGTAGTCTGTGTAGACTAATTTATATGTCATTTGGGAAGTGCCTTAACGGGTACAGCGGGTGAGTTTTTGGTTTCAGTCAGCTGTTTGTCGATATTTGTAGATTGATTGCGGGAATGATAATGGAATCAGAGTGGATTAGCATTCGGTTGAAGGCGTTATAGGCAGATCTCTCTGCCGCTTTTATCTCATGATTTCGCTCTAATAGCGAGTCATGGTATTTGTTTCGGCAAATACCCCAACACCCCAAAGCCGACCCCGCTTCTTGCCGGGCTTTGCCCGGTTCCCTGCGTTTCTCACTTAAACCAGCGAGCTTGTAAACTCGGCAGCT
>JASBRM010000234.1 GCA_030149405.1 Neptuniibacter sp.
CTTCTACGGAGAGTGTCTGCTCACAACTCCAAACCCTGAAACTCATCGCGACATTCAGTTGTTCCGTAAGCTGGGCATTAATATGGAACAGCGCATTTCAGATTCTGATGAAACTCAGGAAGCTGCTCTGATGAATGACCTGCAAAAGCAGCAGGATCGTGAACACTTCTACGAAGCCTGATAACTTTGATAACTACCTTTTATTACTACCGGAGGCGATAGCCTCCGCATTCATAGAATAATTTATGTCTTTTGATGAATTATCAGCTGAGCTGAATAATCGTAAGCAGCAGTTTCTCTATCGCCAGAGGCGAACACTGGAAACACCTCAGCAACCTCTGGTTGAAGTGGACGGTAGAGAATATCTGGCATTTTGCTCAAACGACTATCTCGGTCTTGCGAACCATCCTGAAGTGATCAGTAGTTTTCAGAATGCTGCCAACATTTATGGTGTAGGTGGAGGGGCGTCTCATCTGGTTAACGGGCACAGTAAAGCTCATCATGATCTGGAAGAGGCTCTGGCTGAATTCACAGGGAGGCCCAGAGCATTGCTTTTCTCTACGGGATACATGGCTAATCTGGGCGCAGTAAACGCGCTTTTAGATAAGCAGGATGCTGTTTTTGAAGACCGAATCAATCACGCTTCCTTGCTGGATGCAGGATTATTGAGTGGCGCAAGATTTCAGCGTTACTTGCACAACGATGTTGAGAGTCTGGATAAACGCCTGGGTAAAACGGAAGCGCGGAGAAAGCTCGTCGTTACAGATGGTGTATTTAGTATGGACGGCGATCTTGCTGATCTACCTGCTATTTCATCTGTCTGTGAAAAACATCGCGCCTGGTTAATGGTTGACGATGCTCATGGTTTTGGTTGCCTGGGTAAAAGCGGCGGAGGGTGTGCAGAGCTCTTTGATATGTCCACGGACCAGCTTCAGGTTCTGGTTGGAACGCTTGGAAAAGGCTTTGGCACAGCTGGGGCTTTTGTTGCGGGTTCTGAGGAATTGGTTGAAACTCTGATTCAACACGCCCGCACTTACATCTATACAACCAGTATGCCCCCAGCCGTAGCAGCTGCAACTCTGACGAGTCTGAAAATTCTTCAAACTGAAAATTGGCGCCGCGAAAAGCTGGAAACACTAATAAAACAATTTCGTACTGGTTGTGAACAGATTGGTTTGCAGCTAATGGATTCCCCAACACCGATTCAACCTATTTTGATTGGTGAGTCAGATAAAGCTTTAGACATGAGTCAGGGCTTAGAACAGGAAGGGATTTTTATCAGTGCAATCAGGCCGCCAACGGTGCCTCAGGGCAGTGCCCGGCTTAGGGTAACTTTGAGTGCGGCTCATGATGAAGAACAGGTGAATACGCTCCTCAATAAACTGGAGAAGGTTGCTCGCGGGAGTGGAATTATATGAGCCTGTGGCACGAGTACCGGGAGAATACCGGTAAACCGGAACTGGTTCTGCTGCATGGCTGGGGCATGAGTAGTGCTGTTTGGGGTAGCTTCGCTGATGCGCTTTCCGAATATTTCAGCATTACCTTGATTGATCTACCTGGGCTAGGTAAGAGTAAAGAATATCCAGAACCCTATACCACAGGTGCTGTAGTAGAGTTGTTGCCTGAGATTGCTCCTGAGAAGGCCGTATGGCTAGGTTGGTCAATGGGTGGTCAAATAGCGACAGCGTTTGCTGCACGTTTCCCTGAACGCGTATCGAAATTAATTACAGTGGCTTCTAATCCGTGTTTTGTGGAACGAGAAGACTGGGTATCTGCAATGCCAGAAGATACGCACTCGCAATTTGAGCAATCACTGGATTCCAATCCAGATAAAACTTTGATTCGTTTCAGCATGCTGCAAACTCAGGGGGCAGAACAAGGCAAAGATATCCTGAAAATGCTCAAGGTGCTTCTTGCTGGTACAGATCATGCGGCAGCAAACGAAAGTTTGTCACCTTTAAGGGAGGATGTCCGGGAGCAGCTTTCAAGTCTTTCGATTCCGATCTTGCAGTTATTTGGGGAGAAGGATCTGTTAGTGCCTGCTTCTGCTGCTGTTGGTTGCGAAAAACTAACGGGTCAGAAAACGATTACCTACACAGGTGCGGGTCACCTTCCGTTTATTTCACATCAAACAGACGTGTTGGATGATGTTTTGGCTTTTTGTTCTCTGGAGCCTTAAGTGGAGCAGCAATTGATAGATAAACAAAGAATTGCAAACTCTTTCAGTAATGCTGCCGAGACCTATGACAGCTTGGCTGACTTGCAGCGAGAGGTTGGTAGTCAACTGCTGAACTATTTGCCTGAACAGCAGCCAGAAGAGCTACTCGATCTTGGTTGTGGCACAGGCTATTTCACCCCACTTCTGAAGAACAAATATCCTCAGGCTTATCTTTATAATCTTGATCTGGCGTTTGGTATGTTGCAATACGCAAGAGAAAACCGCCCAGCAGAACACTCAAGTTGGCTCTGTGCAGATGCCGAAAATCTACCGCTCGCAGAAAAGAGCATAGACCTAATATATTCATCTCTGGCGATTCAATGGTGTGAAAACCTGAAGCAGTTATTCTCGGAAATTCAAAGAGTACTGAAACCGGGTGGTAAATTTGTATTTACGACACTAGGTCCTGAGACATTGTCAGAATTAAAAACAGCCTGGGCTGCTGCGGACACGCATATTCATGTCAATAGGTTTGTTGAGCAGCAAGAATTACAAAGCCAAATTTGTGAGAACCTGAAACTCCAGTCTTTTGAGGAAGAGTTTAAGCAATTGAAATATCAGGAGCTTAAAGGCCTTACTGATGAACTTAAAGGCATCGGTGCCCACAATATGAATTCAGGCCAGCCGGCTGGTCTGGTTGGGCGTGAAAGACTTCGTCGTTTTAAGGCAGGTTATGAAGAGCAACGCTTGTCCGATGGGATGCTGCCAGCGACTTATCAAGTGTTTTATGTTGTTGTTGAAAAGCCCTTAGAGAATTAATCAAAAATGCCAAAACATAGTTTCTTTATTACCGGTACGGATACAGATGCCGGCAAAACAGTGATCTCGGCAGGACTTTTGGCTGCAGCTAACGCCAAAGGTATGCGCTCTTTGGGTTTAAAGCCGATTGCGGCAGGCTGCGAAAAAACTGCCGAGGGCTTGCGTAATGATGATGCCCTTCAGTTACAAGCCGCTGCCAGTATTCAATTGCCTTATGAACAGGTAAACCCAATCGCTTTTGAGCCTCCCATTGCTCCTCATATCGCAGCTATGCAGGAAAAGCGAATGTTAAGCGCCGACAGAATCTCGGCAATGTGCAAGGGGGCTTTGATGCAACCGGCCGATTTTGCCGTGGTCGAAGGTGCTGGTGGGTGGCGAGTTCCACTCAGTCACAGAGAAACCTTTGCTCATATTGCTAAACAGCTCAACCTTCCGGTGATTTTAGTGGTTGGGATGAAACTGGGTTGCATTAATCATGCTTTGCTTACGGCTGAAGCGGTTGTCCGGGATGGGCTTAAGCTAGCCGGTTGGGTGGCCAATCGAGTTGATCCTGATATGGCTTGTTATGACGAAAATGCAGCCACTATCGAGATGATGTTGCGCGCACCTTTGTTAGGTGAAGTCCCTCATTTGAATGAACCAACGGCCGAAAATGTTGCCCAATACCTTGATCTGGATACCTTGCTTGATGGTTTGTCTGGTTAAAATATGAACATTTATGCCGGCTGGGCTATACTAAATGTTGCGAAAGTACTGTCTGGATCATATCTGGAGGTTAAAGTATGAATGTAACTAACGCGCCGCAAACAGGATTTATTGGTATTAACCGTGGCCTTGATAACTCACCAAGAGCAGCAGGTGACGTGACCGGTTCGGGAAAACCTGATCAGCCTGAACAAGCAACAGGTTTTGTCCGTGAAGAGGCTGTAACTGAATCAGCGGGTGGTACTGAAGTGGTTGCCGCTGAAACTAAAGTGGTTAGCCAGGCTGTAGAGCCGGGTGAGCCAGGTGCAATTATCAATATCACAGTCTGAGCAATTAAGCGTCAGACTTGGAATTGAAAATGCGTAAGGGATTATTTAAGGGGAGGACTGAATGCAGATATTCAATGCAGCTCAATCTCAAGCCTTAAACTCAACTGTTTTACCTCAGGAACTTCGATCTCGCGAAGTTCAGCAGTTCCTTACGTCTTCATCTGCTGTTTCTTCTGAAGAAGATCTGCAATCTTCACGTAATTTTTTCAATCGGGATAGAGTCACGATCTCGCCTCAAGCAGCAGAATTGTCTCGTCTGGCTATCGCTGGTGAAACTCAGCTGGAAACCGAAGAGGGTGAATTTGTCGGATTAGAATCGACAACCGCTTCTCAGAATCCACTTAGAGCCTCTCCAGCTGAAACTGAAGAAATTGAAAGGCAGGAGCTTGAGCAAACCCGCGAACTGGCACAACGAGATCGAGAGGTTCGTGCGCATGAACAAGCGCATGCTGCGCTTGGTGGTCAATATACCTCAGCGCCTAGCTATACCTATCAAAGAGGCCCTGATGGCAGATTGTATGCGGTGGCCGGTGAAGTAAAAATTGATACATCGCCAATTCCAAATGACCCAGAAGCTACCCTGGAAAAGGCAGAACTTATCCAGAGAGCGGCATTAGGTGTGGCGGAGCCTTCACCTGCTGATAGGGCAGCAGCGGCGGATGCCCGAGCAATGGCTGCTGAAGCAAGGGCAGAAATTCTGCAACGTGAAGAAGCAATAAGGGCAGAAGAGGCGGAGGATGTTTCCACTGAAGAGGAAGAATCAGACGAAGATGATTCTCCTACTGCAGGTGAGCGTTTGCAGGAGTTTCGTGAGCAACAACAGGCAAGAACTGCGGGTGCATCTGAAGCCCTTGAAGACTTCAACGACCTACTGAAAGACATTAACAAACAGCTTGCAGAGATTAACAAAAAGTTAGTTGATGCGGGGGTTCTGCAAAAGTTGATCCCAGAAGGAGCATTTCTGGATCAGCGAGTTTAATCACACAGGCTAATCAGCCAAATATTCCACAATCAATTTAGTGAACTCAGCTGGTTTTTCAGCATGAGGCCAGTGCCCGGCACCTTTGATGACTTTATAGTCTGATTTTGGGAATAGGTTGAGGACCGCATCTCTGTAATCAGCAATCATGTAATCTGAGTTGGCGCCCTTAATAAACAGAACGGGCTTTGTATATGAGGCCCCTTCTGGAGCAGCACTGATGTTGTCGTATTGATCATAGAGTGCTTGCAGGTTCATTCTCCAGCCAAACTGTTTGTTCTCGGTTCGGTAGAGGTTCGTCAACAGGAAAGCTCGAACTGCGGCATCGTCCACATATTCTGCAAGCGTTTGATCTGCTTCACCACGAGATTTGAGATTCTCAAGGTTAATAGCAAATAAGCCTTTGAATACTTCTTCATGATGTGGTGTGTATTGAACTGGAGCAATGTCCACAATGATCAGTTTCTCGATCAATTCTGGATGGCTCAGCGCCAGTTGCATGGCCGCTTTTCCGCCCATTGAGTGGCCCAGTATGTGGGCTTTGCTGATGTTCAGGTGTTCCATAAGTTCGGCAATATCAGATGCCATCAGGTTGTAATCAATCTCATCGCAATGGGGTGATTTTCCGTGATTTCTCATGTCGACAGCGATGACTTGATGGTCTTTGGACAATGCTTTTATCTGGTTATTCCAGTTAAGCAAAGTGCCAAATAAGCCGTGCATAATGATGAGAGGTTCACCTTCACCAAAAACCTGATAATTCAAAAGCATGGTATACGCCCAAAATAAAGGCGGCTGGATTAGAGCCGCCTAACATTAGTCAGAACTCAATAGTCAGGAACTGATCTTACAGAATTTCCAGCAGCTCAACATCAAACACAAGAGCTGAATATGGAGGGATGCCACCTGGAGAACCCTGCGCACCGTATGCCAGGTTGTAAGGGATGAACAGCTTCCATTTAGCGCCTTTGTTCATCAGCTGCAGAGCTTCAGTCCAACCAGCGATTACGCCGCCAACAGGGAATTCAGCTGGCTGACCGCGGTCGTAGGAACTGTCGAACACTTTACCGTCGATGAAAGTACCGTGGTAGTGAGTGCGAACTTTAGATTCTTTAGTTGGCTTGTCGCTGCCTTCTTCACCCGCTTCGATGATTTCGTACTGCAAGCCAGACTCCAGAACAACTACACCGTCACGTTTAGCGTTTTCAGCCAGGAATTCTTCACCTACAGCTGAAGCTTTCTTTGCTTCCTCTTCCTGCTGAGCGCGGATGCGTTCGTTTAGAACGTTAAACGCTTCCTGAATCTCTTTAACTTCTACGCGCATCTCAGCACCGCCCAGAGCATCAGCAATACCTGCTGAAATTGCACTCACATCCATGCCTTCGAATGGCTGTTGTGCCAGTTGATCACCCATCTGGCGACCGATGCCGTAGCTTGCTTTTTGTTCCAGTGTTTCCAGTTGTACTTCAGACATTGATTCAGTCTCGCTTAGTCATATAAAAACGAGCTCAAATCAGAGCCCGTTGCGAATTCTTTACTTGTTCAAAAACAATATGGGGTCGACTCGGGTGTTATTCAAGCTTACTCCCCAATGAAGATGTGGCCCTGTTGAACGACCGGTTGAGCCAATAGCACCGAGTAAATCTCCAGTTGCAACTTTGTCACCAATCTCCACATCAATTTTACTCATATGGCAGTACATGGTGGTGAGTCCAAAGCCGTGGTCTACGATGACAGTTTTACCATTAAAAAAGTAATGGCCTGTATCTGCCACAACGCCAGGTGCGGGGGCAGTTATGGGTGTCCCTTTGGGTGCTGCTATATCCAAACCGCTGTGAGGATTGCGAGGTTGCTTATTGTAAAAGCGCTTGAGGCCGAAAGGGCTGCTGAACGGTCCTTTAGCTGGTAATTCGAAGCGGGTAACCGGTGCTTCAGGCTGGCTCCAGGCCTTATAAGCAGCGTTCATTTTGTTTTTCTCTCGGATCCAGCGTTTTACATCTTCAGGATCTGGTTCCACGTGGCGTTTATTCTTAATCGTTAGGTACTGCGCCTTATATTCTTTTCCCTCTATATCAAAATAATAGGAGGTGGCATTGGCGCGAAGGTGTTGCTTTTGACCGGTTTTAGCTTTCAATGGAATGCCGGCAATGGCGATCCAATGGCTTTGGCTTTCGTAACTTGTACCCTGTGTGCTCACAACCATCACCTGATTACCTTTGTACCAGGCTGATGGTCGTATCTCCTTAGCGAGCCCTTCAAGTGGGATAATTGCAATTCCACCAGGAACGCGACTCTCTTTGGGTAATTCTATTGCGCTTAACGGTTGGCTGAGTAACGTAGTCAGGCACAGGATACTTAAGCTCAAAATCTGTATTAATTTACGAGTCATCATTTTAATCCGTGATAATTTTTTCAATTCGGCTTTGAATACGCCCTTGTCTCAGCTGTGTTTCAACCTGATCACCTTCTGCTACTTCTGAAGCATCCAAAAGAACATTACCTTCAGGTCCCTTAACTATGGCGTAACCACGCTCAAGCGTTGCCAGAGGGCTGACGGTATTTAACTGATGCATCAACGCTTCGAGCTTAAGCTTGTTTTGCTTCATTAAAGTGAGAGTCGCCTGAGTCAGCCTGGTGTGTAGATTGGTGCAGCGTTCTTTTTGCCTTTCCAGCAACTGGGCAGGAGACTGGGCTTTTAAGCGATTACTGAGGTCAGTGTATTCCTGCGATTTCAGGAATAGATTGTGATTAATGCTTTTCTGTAAACGCAGTTCCAGATTATCCAGCTGTTGTGCTTGCTCTCTAAGCTTTTGGCCCGGATGTCGCAGTCTGTTTTTTAGATGGGAAACCTGAGTTTCAGATCGGTCTATCCGCTGCTTT
>JASBRM010000249.1 GCA_030149405.1 Neptuniibacter sp.
GACAGCCAGGAGTGGTGGCCAGCAGATTGGGGGCACTACGGTGGCCTTATGATCCGAATGTCCTGGCATGCCGCTGGTACCTACCGTATTGCCGATGGTCGTGGTGGCGCAGGTACTGGTAATTTGCGTTTCGCTCCACTGAACTCATGGCCTGATAACACTAACCTGGATAAAGCTCGTCGTTTACTTTGGCCCATAAAAAAGAAATATGGCAATAAGCTCAGTTGGGCTGATCTGATTGCTTACGCAGGTACGATGGCTTATGAGTCCATGGGCTTGAAAACCTTTGGCTTTGCTTTTGGTCGCGAAGATATCTGGCACCCGGAAAAAGATATTTACTGGGGTTCTGAGAAAGAGTGGCTTGCACCAACTGGCAGCGAAGGTAGCCGTTATTCAGGTGAGCGTGATCTGCAAAACCCATTAGCCGCAGTGATGATGGGCCTAATTTATGTCAACCCTGAAGGCGTCGATGGTCAACCTGACCCACTGAAAACAGCGCAGGATGTTCGTACCACTTTCCAACGGATGGCTATGAACGATGAAGAAACCGTAGCACTAACTGCTGGTGGTCATACAGTTGGTAAAGCACACGGTAATGGTGCCCCTGAAAACCTCGGTGCAGAACCTGAAGGTGCAGAATTATACGAACAAGGACTAGGATGGAATAATCACAAAAAACGCGGTGTGGGTAACGAAGCCATAACCAGCGGCCTTGAAGGTGCCTGGACCACAAACCCTACTCAATGGGATAACGGCTATTTTTCTCTGTTATTGGAGCATGACTGGGAACTTCAGAAAAGCCCAGCCGGCGCATGGCAGTGGGAACCAGTAGATATCAGAGAGGAAGATAAGCCGCTGGATTCTGAGGATCCTTCTGTTAGGCACAACCCAATTATGACGGATGCAGATATGGCCCTAAAAGTAGACCCAGAATATCGAAAAATATCAGAGCGGTTTCATAATGACCCAGCATACTTTTCTGAAGTTTTTGCCAGAGCCTGGTTTAAACTCACCCACCGTGACATGGGGCCAAAATCACTCTACATAGGACCTGATGTTCCACAGGAGGATTTGATCTGGCAGGACCCTGTACCTACAGGTAACCCTCACTACAAAACTGAAGTTATCAAGCAGAAAATTGCTGACTTAGGTCTGAGTATCAGCGACAGGGTCGCTACGGCATGGGACAGCGCCCGTACCTTCAGGGGGTCTGACAAACGCGGAGGTACAAACGGAGCCCGTATTCGTTTGGCTCCTCAAAAAGATTGGGCAGGCAACGAACCTGAACGTCTGGCAAAAGTGTTAACAGCTTTGGGGCCTGTAGCTGAAGAAACAGGTGTCAGTATCGCCGATCTGATCGTTTTGGCGGGCAACCTGGCGATAGAACAAGCGGCAAATGCTGCTGGTGTTGAAATTGAAGTCCCGTTTACATCAGGACGTGGTGACGCATCTGATGCAATGACTGACGCTGTATCTTTTGCCGAACTGGAACCTATTCACGACGGTTTTCGCAACTGGCTGAAACAGGACTATGTGGTAAGTGCTGAAGAACTGTTATTGGATCGTAGCCAGCTTATGGGGCTGACTGCAGCTGAGATGACCGTGCTGATTGGCGGCATGCGCGCTCTAGACTCTAACCATGGCGGCAGCCCGCATGGAGTATTCACTGACCGCCCAGGAGTTCTAAGCAATGACTTCTTCGTGAACTTAACGGATATGAATTACAGCTG
This sequence comes from Neptuniibacter sp., assembly GCA_030149405.1. Taxonomy (GTDB): domain Bacteria; phylum Pseudomonadota; class Gammaproteobacteria; order Pseudomonadales; family Balneatricaceae; genus Neptuniibacter. The sequence goes on from JASBRM010000249.1 coordinate 1,731, forward strand.
GAAACCTGCTGGGAAAAACCTTTACGAAATCATTGATCGTACTAGCAATGAAGTTAAATGGACGGCAACACGGGTTGATTTAGTCTTCGGATCAAACTCGATTCTACGTGCTTATGCCGAAGTATATGCGCAGGATGATAACCAGGAGAAATTCGTTCAGGACTTTGTTAAAGCCTGGTCGAAGGTAATGCACTCAGGTTGTTACGATCTGGTCTGATCCAGCTGAAGGTATTCCGAGGTTGAGAACCAGACCTCGGAATCTTCTCAGCACAAGTTCACCTTAATTCCCTTCAATATTCACAGAGTGCGGCTTGCAGAGCTCCTGATAAGTCTTCATATTTAAACTTATATCCGATTTGTAACAACTTCTCTGGATAACCCCTCTGTCCTTCCAGCAAAAGCTCGGCTCCATCTCCCAGAAGTAACTTAATTGCATATCCTGGCATAGGCAGAATGGCTGGCCGGTGCATAACCTTGCCTAAAGTTTTGGAAAATTCACGATTAGTCACGGCATTGGGGGCTGTCAGATTGAATGCTCCAGATAGCTGTGAATGAGTAAGCAGCATCTCAATTACATCCACTTCATCATCAACATGAATCCAGGACATCCACTGATTGCCTTTGCCGATTGGACCTCCAAGCCCCATTTTAAAAGGCAGATACATTTTGGCTAATGCCCCACCGCTGCCTAAAACAATCCCGGTTCTAATCAGACAAACCCGTACACCAAGCTCTTCCGCTTTCAAAGCCTCATTTTCCCAGTCCAGGCATAGTGAATGGGTGAAGCCTTGAGTGGCTTGCGCGGATTCATTAAGTTTCTGATCACCCGCAACACTGCCGTAATAACCAATAGCAGAACCGCTGATTAAAACTTCTGGCTTCTTCTCTAATCCTTTAATCCAATCAACCAATCCCGCAGTTAAGTTAATACGGCTCTCTCTGAGAAGTAGTTTGCGTTCGTTTGACCACCGCTTGTCAGCTATGGGCTCTCCAGCAAGATTAACAACCGCATCGACCTCAAGATCATCCTTAGGGGGCATCTCCACAACGGGAGTCACCGATTCACCAAAGATCTCTTTAACTTTGCTGGCATCGCGGGTGTAACAAAAAACCTCATCTCCCTCTTTTAACCGGTTACTGATAAGGTGCTGACCTATAAAACCTGTACCGCCTGTTACCAAAATTTTCATCCATTGATCCCCAAGCCAGTGCTTTGTTGGTAGGATTATCGAAAGAACTTACGTATTTGAAGTTTAAGGGTTTGTACGTAGGTTCCTTAATATTCAGATTAGCGAAATTTTCTAAGAGTGCACTATGTTTACAGGAATCGTTCAGGGGACCGCCATTGTTCAGTCCATCACCAGAAAAGATGACTTTATGCAGCTGACAGTCGAACTGCCCAAAGAGCGTTGTGACAATCTACAGCTGGGTGCAAGCATTGCTCTGAATGGGACGTGTCTGACAGTGACTGCATTTGAAGGTCGAAATGTCAGTTTTGACCTGATCATAGAAACCCTGAAGGTCACTAACTTAGGTAATCTGGATATTGGTGACCGCGTAAATTTTGAACGTGCCGCCCGCTTTGGAGATGAGATTGGTGGACATGTGTTATCGGGTCACGTCCATACACAGGTTCAGATTGCCGAGATTGAGCGCACCGAGACCAACTGCATCCTCTGGTTTGAGGCAGAAAACCAGTGGCTGCCTTACCTGTTCCCAAAAGGTTTTGTTGCTCTGAACGGCTGCAGCCTTACCATTGGAGAGATCCAGGAAAACCGTTTCAACGTTTACCTAATTCCGGAAACGCTGTCCGTTACCACGTTTGGAACCTGTCAGAAGGGTGACAACATTAATATGGAAATTGATGCCCACACACAGGCAATTGTGGATACGGTTGAGCAATATATGGCGAATCGCCCTGCTAAGAGCTAAGTCATTCAATTGATTAAAATTGTAATTAATATTTCTCAGTAAAAAATTTAATTTTTTTCTCTATATTTCAATCTCGCTGCCGATAGCATTTTAGTACGCCTGAAGTGGAGACAGGATGAGCCCAAGTTCATTAGAACGGGAAAACCAGGAACTCAAGAGAACTATGCGCTTGATGCTGAGCAAAGCAGAGCGTAATGAGTCTATTTTGAGCAACTTCTTTGAAGTGGAGTTGCGGTTGCTTTCCTGTACACGCCTATCTGAATTACTGGACCTGATTCTGATCGAGTTCAAGGAGTATTTCCGTCTCAGCAACGTCAATCTGATTCTATTTGATCCTGAACATGCAGCACGGAGCCTGCTGGACAGTTATGTTCCTCCGGCTCCTGGTAACACCTTGCGCTTCGTTGAAAATCAACGTCTGCTGAAGTCGATCTATCCTAACCAAAAGATGATCATAGGATCTCCCAGCGAAGAGCTAAGTCGAGAAGCCTTCCCAGTCTCCGAAAGCAAAGTAGCGTCGTGCGCCCTGTTACCCTTGATCCGTGAAAACTGTCTAATAGGCAGCCTGCATCTGGGCAGTAATGATATAAGCCGTTACACCGAACATGTTCGCTATGACTATATTCAGCATCTCTCCTCAGTGATATCTGTTTGTATTGAGAACTGCATCAATCAGGAGAACCTTAAACGTCTCAGCAGTGTGGACATGCTGACCAAGGTTCATAATCGCCGTTCCTTTGAGCAAGAGATCGTGCGTGAATTATCACGCGCCAGCCGCGGAGATTACCCTCTAACCTGTCTGTTCCTCGATCTGGATCATTTTAAAACGGTCAATGACACCTACGGTCACCAAGCCGGTGACCGGGTTCTGCGAACGGTGGGAATGTTCCTGAACAAGCAGTTACGTAAAACTGACTTCATTGCCCGCTATGGCGGCGAAGAGTTTGCAATTTTGCTACCCAACTGCGACCAGGCAAGAGCCGAGTCCGTGGCTGAAACCCTGCGCAGCAAACTGTCTAAGCTTATTTTTCGGGATGAAAACGGCCATCCATTCAGAATGACGACCTCAATCGGTATATCTCTTTGTGAACCGTCCCATTTCTCTGGTTTTGATCTGGATAAGCTGGCCTACAAGCTAATCCAAGCGGCTGACAACGCCGTTTATGTTTCCAAACATGAAGGTAGAGATAGAATTTCTTTTAAAGCCTTTAGCGAGCCTGATTCCGAAGCCCACCAGGCTTAAAACATCTCTAAGCCGCATTCATATCAATGATCAGTTCTTTATAAAGGTCAGTGAATTCCTGAGCCAATCGAGCGCCAAACAATGGATCTTCTGGTTTAGGTAGCTGTTCCGCAAGATAGTCCCAGTCTTTAGCTCCCGCCACGGCATTAATTTTCGGGAAAATATCGCCCTCTTCCAGATTCAGATGATTTGTCTGACGCAGGACAAAATCTTCTAACAGTTCTGCAAACTCTTCCATTGGGATCACCGCATCATGCAGTACCCCATCGATTGCTTCCTGTAACGATGTACTGGACTGTCGCAAATCTGCGTGTTCTTTCTCACAATTACTAAGAAGCGTATCCAGTTTAGAGTCACGCCCCATAAAGTACTCGTAGATTTTGTCTTCACGCGGATGATGAAAGCCATCGGCATAACCCGAAATATAACTCACCACATCACCAATCAGATTAAAATTGGGATGCTCACCCTCTTTCATTTTCTCTACTTTGGAACGTAATAGCACCAACAGTTTATCGAGATTGATATGATCCTGATGTAGCTCTGCAATAATCGTCATACATACACCTCTTAGGATTGATAATCAGTCTCTATATAAGCAGAGGCAAGCAAGTATCTGTGTTGATAAAGATCAATCAAGAGCAAGATAAAGATTTTGTTTGAGATAAGTTTTGCTGCAAAGCAATATGCTTAGAAAATAATCGAGTAAAAAAAAAGACCAAAGAGCAACGCCCTTTGGTCTGAAGATTTGCATAGCAGCTGATCGTTATACAACTTCTATGCGTAGGCCAAGAGTAAAGCAAACGCTTTCTCATCCTAGATACAGCAACTGCCGGGCCAACTTTCACTTTAACTGTTTTACAAGTTCAGAAAGGGTTGAAAACCTAAGATCAGTTACCTCGGGCCAGTGCCTGTCTGCCTTGTCCACATGGATGGTTTTCACACCAGCCTGTTTGCCGGAGATCAGGTCGAATTCAAAATCTCCGACCATAACTCCAGAGGAAGGCAGTCTATTCCATTGATTTAAAAGGATTTTAATGCCATCTGGCGATGGTTTAGGTTGTGATTCATCGCGCCCCAGAACAAATTCAGAATCAAAATACCCCTCAGCCCCAATAGCTTCCAAAGAGAGAAGAGCCAATTCCCGTGTATTTCGGGTAAGAATCCCCAGGCAACAATTAACATTATGCAATTGTTCTAAAAGCTCCAGAGCACCTTCCGCAGGGTGTGCTAGTGCAGCATAGTGGCGCTCCAGTTCATCCAACCGTTCCAACATAGTGCACTTATCTTCGGGAGCGGCCTGATCGATATAGCAAAGAATGTCCGCGTTGGCAGGAATACCTAACTCATTCCGGATATGCACAAAATCATGAACCGGCTCAGTCAGTGTACCATCCAGGTCAAACACCCAGCTGTTGTATTGCTGCAGATTCATATCTACCCCAGAAACAAAAATGCCGAAAAGATTAACTTTTCGGCATTATCTGATGACTCAAAAACGTTATATCAGGCTACGTTGTAGCAAGCCTCATTGAATGGGTCCAGTGGATTTTCCAGCAAATCATCCGCGGAAAAATACAAAATACGACCTTCAAACTTGAGTGACTTCGATAGGAACCAACGATCTAGCTCCTCCAGGCTCTCATCACTGGAATTAGCATCCAGCCAACTGATGACAACATTGTAGAAATACACGCCAAAGAGGCCCGCAGCAGCTCCCAGAAAGAAGTCAGAAGCCAGTGCAAATACCAAAAGGATCAGACCAACAATCCAGATACGATTTGCCTTAGCGTTTTTAAACGCATCCATTGACGATTCATGGCTCTCTTTCAGGCGCATGTAACGTCGGAAATTTTGCTGAATATCGAACTTATCTTCTGCAGACAATAATTGAGACATTTTGCATCCTTGATTCAGGTATATTTTTTTATTCTTAACATCATTCCATAGCCAGCTCATCTGACCACGGTATACACTCAGGTCGAGTATAGCCGAGGTAAATTGATCCGTCCCTCAGGCTAAAGGCTAAATTTTAAAAAATTATGCCAGACTTTTGCTTACAACTTCGTATACATCCTTGGAAAGTTCACCACTGTTGCTGATTCGTTCCAGTTCAGCTTTCATCAGTGCTTGCCTTTCAGGTGAATACTTCTTCCAGCGGGTCAGAGGCGTTAGCATTCTGGAAGCAATCTGCGGATTCTGTTTATTCAGTTCAATGATACGATCCGCAAGGAAGCGATAGCCGCTGCCATCCATCGCATGGAAATTAACCGTATTCTGGGCACAGAACACCGAGATGACTGAACGCAGTTTATTTGGGTTTTTCGCATCAAATGCAGGATGCTGCATCAGTTGTTCAACTCTCTGCAAAGCACCGGATTTAGGATCTGCTGATTGGATCGACAACCACAGGTTCACTACCAGGCTTTCGTTCTGCCATTTGTCATAAAAGTCAGCGAGCAGACGTTCAGCATCGGCAGAGAATTCTGAATGTGCTACCAGAGTTAATGCTGCTTGCATATCGGTCATATTATCCGCTTTCTGATACTGCTGATTAGCCAGCCCCAGATAGACCTCTTTCTCAAGACACATCAGATAAGATAAGCACAGATTCTTAAGGCTGCGACGCGCTATAGAATCAGCATCTGGAGAGTACTCTTCTTGGGTATCATTCGCCTTGTAGACCTCAAGCAAACTGCCTTCCAGTTGTTTTGCGATCTCTTTACGAACAAATTTACGCACTTCATAAATTGCTTCAACATCCACTTCATCTGCAAGTTCTGACAGATAAGCTTCTGACGGCAAAGTAAGCACTTTACTGACCATGGCTTTGTCCAGGCCTTCAGCTTCCAGTACTTGTTTGAAGGCTGTAACCAAGCGCTTATCCAGAACCATTTCATTTCCAGGCTGATACGCAGCAACCATTTCCTGCATGATATCAACGGCCAGCTTCTGTGCAGCGTCCCAACGCGAAAAACCATCGGAATCATGAGCCATAAGGAACATCAGCTCATCACGTTCATAGGGGTAAAACAGTTTTACCGGAGCAGAAAACCCACGCAGCAATGATGGAACAGGTTTAGAAGTAAGACCTGAAAAGGTAAAGGTTTGCTCCGCTTCGGTAACATCCAGGACTTCAGTCGCAATTCCATTAGCAAGAGTAATATCCTCACCTTCAGAGTTCAGCAAACCGAGTGCCAGAGGGATATGGTATGGCGTTTTCTTTGGCTGGCCCGGTGATGGCGGACAAGATTGCTTAACATGCAATAGGTACTCGCCCTTCTCTGCATTAAAGCTATCGGTAACATGCAGTTCCGGTGTTCCGGCCTGATGATACCAGGCGCGGAACTGGCTCAGATCCTTACCCGAAGCATCTTCCATTGCCTGAATGAAATCTTCCGTTGTAACCGCCTGACCGTCGTGACGGTCAAAGTAGAGATCAGAGCCTTTACGGAAAAGCTCCTCGCCCAAAAGAGTGCGAACCATACGTACAACTTCTGCACCTTTTTCATAAACCGTCAGGGTGTAAAAGTTGGAAATTTCAATAAATGAATCCGGACGAATTGGATGTGCCATTGGACCGGCATCTTCGGCAAACTGGGCCGTTCTTAACAAGCTGACATCTTCTACCCGCTTAACGGTGCGAGAGTTCAGATCCGCAGAAAACTCGGCATCCCTGAATACTGTGAAGCCTTCCTTCAAGCTCAACTGAAACCAGTCACGGCAGGTAACACGGTTACCCGACCAGTTATGGAAATATTCATGGGCAACCACACCTTCAACACGCTGGAACGAAGCATCCGTAGTGGTGGCCGGGTTTGCCAGGACACATGAGGTATTGAAGATATTCAGACCTTTATTTTCCATCGCCCCCATGTTGAAGAAGTCGACCGCCACGATCATATAGATATCCAGATCGTATTCGCGACCATACACCTCTTCGTCCCATTTCATCGCATTCTTAAGGGACTGCATAGCGTAATCAAGCTTGTTAAGGTCTTTCTGCTCTGCGTAGATCAACAGGCTGACTTCACGGCCAGACATAGTGGTGAATGTATCTTCGATGTATTGCAGGTCACCTGCAACCAGCGCAAACAGATAAGAAGGTTTCAGGAAAGGGTCTTCCCACATGACCCAGTGACGCCCATTTTCAGCTTCACCCCGATCAACCAGGTTACCGTTGGAGAGCAGTACCGGGTATTTTTCTTTATCCGCTTCGATGGTGGTGTGGAAAATCGACATCACATCAGGGCGATCCGGGAAGAAGGTGATTCGACGGAATCCCTCAGCTTCACACTGAGTACAGAACATGCCATCGGATTTATACAAACCTTCAAGCGCAGTATTTGATTCGGGATGAATACGGGTAACAGATGTGAAAGTAAAGGTATCCGGAACCGAAGGGATGCTGAGTAACTCACCGGAGCGTTGGTATTGATCTGAACTTAACTCTTCACCATCAATAGTAATCTTGCACAGCTCAACATCTTCGTGACCATAAAGTTCCAGAGCAGGTGTTGAATTTTCACATTCAGGATTACGCGTAACCCCCAGCTCAGTTGTCACCCGTGTCTCATCTTCGAACAGATTAAAATTCTGAGCAGTGCG
>JASBRM010000255.1 GCA_030149405.1 Neptuniibacter sp.
AGCACTCTTTGCAATTGATGAGGCCCATTGTGTATCTCAGTGGGGGCATGATTTCAGACCAGAATATTTGCAGCTGAACCAACTAGGTACTCTTTTTCCCGGTGTGCCACGCATCGCATTGACGGCAACCGCGGATAAACGCACCCAGCAGGAAATTGTTGAACGTCTGGAACTGGTAAATCCTGAGTGTTTTATCCAGGGCTTTGATCGCCCCAATATTCGTTATCGAATCGGGCAAAAAGACAGCGCTAAGAAACAATTGCTTAAGTTCCTGACTAATGAACACCCCAAGGATTCCGGAATTGTTTACTGCCTCTCCCGAAAGCGAGTGGAAGCAACTGCCGAGTGGTTATGTGATCAGGGCTTTAACGCGCTGCCTTACCATGCTGGTTTGAACCCTGAACTTCGCAATCATCATCAACACCGATTCCTGACGGAAGAAAATATCATTATGGTGGCGACCATAGCGTTCGGTATGGGGATTGATAAGCCTAATGTCCGCTTTGTTGCACACCTTGATCTACCAAAGAGTATTGAAGCTTATTATCAGGAAACCGGCCGGGCGGGGCGTGATGGTCAGCCTGCTGACGCGTGGATGGTTTATGGGCTTCAGGATGTGATGTTCCTGCAGCAGATGCTGGAAAGTTCACAGGCTCCGTTAGAACAAAAAATAGTTGAGAAGCAGAAGCTCGAAGCGATGCTGGGTTTGTGTGAAATCACCAGTTGTCGACGTCAGGTACTGTTGAGCTATTTTGGCGAGTCTGAGCATGAGCCTTGTGGCAATTGTGATACCTGTCTTGAACCTGTTCCTGTATGGGATGGTACGGAAGCGGCGCGTAAGGCAATTTCAGCGGTATACCGTTCCGGACAGAGCTTTGGCGTGAATCATGTCGTGGATATTCTGCTGGGTAAGCCAAACGAAAAAACTGAACGTTATAAGCATCAGGAATTATCGACCTGGGGTATAGGCTCCGATCTGGACAAAAACCAGTGGCGTTCGGTTTTCCGGCAGTTAGTTGCCAGAGGCTTGTTAGGTGTGAATGTAGACCAGCATGGGGTTTTGCATTTAACCGAGAAGTGCAGGCCGCTGCTGCGAGGCGATGAAAAGATCCAGCTGCGTAAAGATCAGAGACAAAGTACGCCCTACCGCAAGAGTCAGGTGCCTCAGAATAAGCTTGCAGCAGAGGATCATTCACTTTGGAACGATCTTAAAGCCCTGCGTAAACGACTATCGGAAGAACAGGATGTGCCGCCTTATGTCATTTTCCATGACGCTACCTTGATGGAAATGGTGATGTATCGCCCGCAAACTCCTGAGCAATTCAGACGTCTTAACGGAGTCGGTGAGCGAAAGCTTGATCTCTACGGGGCGGATTTCCTAGGCGTGATCGAAGAACATGAAAATACAGAGAAACCTTCCGCAGATTCGCAGGCAGATGAGTCACTGACTCTGTACCGGGCAGGGATGACAGTGGAGCAGATTAGCCGTCAGCAGCACCTTTCAATCAACGCCATTTACGGGCATCTTGCGCAATTTATTCTCAAAGGGGAGCTTGATGTTCTGGATGTTATCGTTTTGCCAGAAGATGAGTTTTCTAATATCCAGCAAGTGATTCTGGAGTGCCAACACGATTTTGGACAGGCGCTAAAACCGGTCTATGAAGCTTTGGACGGCGTTTATGAGATGGGTGTACTGCGCTGTATCAAAGCCGGGTTGCAGCAATAGTGACTGAGACGGGCAGCCTGTTGACGCTGTTTATCAGTGGGTTTGTATCTGCGACCCTGTTACCGGGCGGATCAGAGGCATTGTTAGCCTGGCAGCTATCGACCGGAGAATACAATCCGTGGTCATTATGGTTCGCTGTAACAACGGGAAATGCCTTGGGTGGCATTCTGACTTTTGTGATGGGATGGGTCATTGCAACTTATTACCCTTTAAAAGCTCTAAATAAGCCAGGGCAGCTGCGTGCAAAACAGTGGCTGGAACGGTTTGGTCCACTTTCACTGCTGATGTCGTGGCTGCCGATCATTGGTGATCCACTGTGTCTGGTTGCAGGGTGGTTAAAGTTTAATTTGTACCTGAGCTTTTTTATTATTTGTCTTGGCAAAGCGGTTCGCTATCTTTTAATTGTGGGCATTTTTTAACCGAGTATTTATGGCTAAGGGGGAATAAATGGCGAAACGCAGCTTCTTTAGCCAACTCAGATTAGTTTTGTTGCTCCTGTTGTTACTAGTTGTCAGCCTGAATACCTGGTTATCCAGGGTAAGGACCACCGACTGGCAGGAACCTCTGTGGGTCGCCATCTATCCTATCAATGCTGATCAAAGAGCAGATACTCAGCTCTACATTAATTCGCTGCAAGATGACCAGTTCGACGATATAGAAGACTTTTTCACCCGTGAAGCTTCCCGCTACGGGGTGATTTTGGATAAACCTATGGAGGTTTTTGTAGCGCCTGAAGTAGAAGGACAACCGCCAAAACCACCGATTGAAGCCAGCATTCTGGAAAGTGTGATCTGGAGCCTCAAATTACGCTACTGGGCCTGGGGCAATGATACCTGGAATCAAGTTACCTCACCGGATATTAAAATCTACCTGCGTTTGTTTTCCGTCCAGAATACTCACATTCTTGAACACTCTTTAGGCCTTCAGAAAGGCATGATCGGTGTCGTTAACGGCTTTGCCAGTGTGGACTACCAGGCCCAGAATAACTTTGTAACGGTGCATGAAATACTTCATACACTTGGGGCTTCCGACAAATATAATCTCCAGAATCTACCCGTCTGGCCGGAAGGCTATGCAGATCCTTATCAGGAGCCTTTGTATCCACAATACCGAGCAGAAGTGATGGGTGGCAGGATGCCTCAGTCCAGCAGCTTTGCGTTGATTCCAACCAGTATGGATCAGGTTGTGGTCGGTCCGAAAACGGCTACTGAGATCAATTGGCCTCTAGAGGTTATTGGAGCAGAAGGAGAGTGAAGGAATTACTCTGCACCAGACGCTTTGAGTGCTTTTTCTATATCCGCTTCTAGTTCTTTCAGAATCTCTTGAGCCGGGCTTTCCGGGTGAATCTTAGAAGGGCGTAAAAACATCAATTGGGTTGTTTCGTTCTTGTGTAGCAGGGTTACTGAAAGTGGGCATAAGGCTGCCATCTCTGGGTCTTTGTTTACAACCTGATTTGCGTACCAGGGATTACAGAAAACCAGACTGCGAATCTCTGCATAACCATGACGGTTATAGTCATCGCCCCAGCGTTCCTTAAAGTGGGACAGTGAATTGCCAATGTTGGGTTCAAAAACAACAAAAAACCGATGATCTTCCAGCGCTTGCCGAACCTGATCGTAGTTGAAATCAAAATCACCTTTAAGTTGCAGTTTCATCACAGGCGAAGCCTGAGCTAACGAAGCGAAGAACAAACTGAAGACAAGTATTAAAAGCTTGCTTTTAAAATGGGTCAGATTGTTCATGTCACCTCCGCTGAGAAACTGCTGCTGTTGCATTTATTCAGTAATGAGTTCCGAAGTGTATCGCTACATAGCATGTAGTATAATTACGCCTCTTTTAATCTTAGGCAAGTCAAATTTACACAGCATGAGCGACCAAAACACCCTCCCTGAATCCAATACTGAGAAATCTGCTGAACAAAAAAAGCAGAAGACCCGTTTGAATAAACTGCAGAAACGTCTCCGTAGGGAGATGGGGCGTGCGATTCAGGACTTCAATATGATTGAAGAAGGCGACAAGATAATGGTCTGCCTCTCCGGGGGCAAAGACTCCTACGCCATGCTGGATATCTTAATGAATCTGCAGCGCAGTGCTCCGGTCAATTTTGAGCTGGTGGCAGTGAATCTGGACCAGAAACAACCGGGCTTTCCCGAGCATGTACTGCCTGAGTATCTATCCACAATTGATGTGCCTTTCCATATTCTGGAAAGGGATACCTATTCGGTAGTTAAGGAAGTTGTTCCTGAAGGTAAAACCACCTGCGCACTGTGTTCACGTCTGAGACGTGGATCGTTGTATGGTTTTGCCGAAGAGATCGGCGCTAACAAGATCGCTTTGGGACATCACCGTGACGACATTCTGGAAACATTGTTCCTGAATATGTTCTACGGCGGAAAGTTGAAATCCATGCCACCTAAACTGGTTTCTGATGATGGCAAGAATATGGTGATTCGGCCGTTGGCGTATTCCCGCGAAAAAGATATTGCGGCTTATGCAGAACTGAAAGAGTTCCCAATCATTCCTTGTAACCTCTGTGGTTCTCAGGAAAACCTGCAACGTCAGGTGATTAAAGAGATGCTACAGGACTGGGATAAGCGCTTCCCTGGTCGTATTGAGACCATGTTCCGCTCCATGCAGCATGTTGTGCCTTCTCATCTGGCGGATACCGAACTGTTTGACTTCAAAGGCCTGCAACATGGTTATCCACATGGCATTGTGCCGGGCAGTGAAAGCCCTGTGCGAGAGGAGCCGGAAGCAGACCTTTCTAAATCGGTACAGAGTTTCACACCAACTAAGATAGATGTTCTGTCTATCTGAATGAGCTGATGTCCGAATCTGTCGGATATATGTCATTGCTGACACTGTGTGATAGCGCGATACTCTCTTGTAACTCATCAGGTCCGTGAATAAACAGGCCTGTCTAAAGATCAGGAGAGTTAGCGTGAAAACCATCGCCGCACTTGGCTATACCAATTGCCAGATCCTTGATATTACCGGACCCATGCAGGTATTTGCTTCAGCAAATAAGGCATTAGGTCATCCTGCTTACTATCTCCAGATTCTGGGTTTAGATGCGTCTCCTATTATTACTAATTCCGGGATGCGGCTCCTTCCTGATGCCGTTTATGGCGATGTATGCGAGATCGATACTCTGTTTTTCGCCGGTGGCTTTGGTGTTACGGATGTTATTCAGGATTCTGCATTAATCGATTGGGTCAAAGATAAAGCGAATAATGTGAGACGCATTGCTTCTGTATGCAGTGGTGCCTTTATTCTCGCAGAAGCCGGATTGTTACAGGGAAAAAAAGCAGCTACCCACTGGTGTGCCTGTGACAAACTTGCTGCCGCTTATCAGGATGTTGAGGTGGAACCGGATGCCATCTGGATCAGCCAGGGTAACCTGTACACTTCAGCTGGCGTCACTTCAGGAATCGATCTGGCATTAGCTTTGGTTGAAGAGGACTATGGCCACGCGATTTCGATGGAAGTAGCTCGAGAGCTGGTGGTATTTATGCGGCGGCCGGGAGGGCAGGCCCAATACAGTAATCAACTTCAGGCCCAGCATAAGGCCAGTGGGATGGTGGCAAAGGCAATTGCACACATTGAAAGTAATATCGCGTCAGACCTGACCTTGGACCGTTTAGCTGAAGTCTGTTGCATCAGTGAGCGACATTTGTTCCGACTTTTTAAAAAGGAGATGGGCTGTTCTCCCGCCAGTTATCTTGAATCCAGTCGCATGGATCTGGCGCAGAAACTTTTGGTGGATGGGTCTTTAAATAATGATCAGGTGGCTCTTCGATCAGGGTTAGGCTCAGCAGATAATTTACGCCGGGTGTTTACACGTCGGCTTGGTATCACCCCCAGTGAATATAAACAGCGCTTTGGAAAAACACAGCAGGGATTATTGAGATGAACAGGAATGTATTACTTTTATCAGGCTGCCAGGCGCTTTTAACCACGGGAAATATCCTTTTAGTTTCAGTTGTCGCGCTCATAGGTCAGGGACTGACGAATAACCCATCCCTAACCACCTTTCCTGTTGCGACTCAGTTTATTGGTTTGATGATGGCGACGATACCCGCCTCTCTGATCATGAAACGTATTGGTCGTAAGAACGGCTTTTATCTGGGCAATACGGTCGGTATATGTGGCGCACTCATCTGTGTCCAGGCCTTAACTGCTTCAAACTTTTACCTGTTCTCATTCGGAACATTTTTACTGGGTATCGGGATTGGTTTTGGAACACTGTACCGGTTTGCAGCGGTTGAAGTGTGTCCTGAAGAGCATAAAAGCCGGGCCATCTCTTTTGTCATGGCCGGAGGTGTTATTGCCGCGGTAGTAGGACCGCAACTGGCAGTATCAAGCCAGAATATGTTTGGTGAAGCGCAGTTTACCGGCGCTTTTGTTGGCTTGGTGGGATTGTATTGCCTGGCTTTAATTATGCTGTTTTTCACTAAAATTCCGAAAGAGGACAGCAGTACACAGGTGAGTGCAGAGCAGAGACCTTTAATCGAGATTATCAGGCAACCGGTTTTCATCGTTGCGGTTGTGGTTGCTATGGTCAGTTATGTAGTGATGAACCTGCTTATGACAGCAACACCGCTGGCTATGGCGAGGTGTGGTTATACCTTTGCATCAGCAGCACAGGTTATTGAGTGGCATGTATTGGGTATGTTTGTTCCGTCTTTCTTCACCGGTAGCCTTATATCCAGATTTGGTGTGTATCGAGTGATGTATGCAGGGGTGGTCTGTAATCTGATGTGTATCGGAATTAACCTGAATGGCATTTCTGAATGGCATTTCTGGAGTGCGTTATTACTGTTGGGTGTTGGCTGGAACTTTATGTTTATCAGTGCGACTCAATTGGTTACGAGTAGCTATCAACCCGCCGAGAAAGCGAAAACTCAGGCTGCGAATGAGTTTATGATTTTTAGTATGGTTACGGTTTCTGCTCTTTCCTCAGGTTGGCTAGAGTCAAGTTATGGTTGGCAGGCGATGAATTGGATGGTACTTCCACTGGTACTTTGGGCATTATCTGTTATGTTTTTTATAGGCAGTAAACAAAGTTCATCACCCGCAACTGTTTCTGGATAGAGTAAATGAAGGGATTACCGCAGATACTCACTATTTATGCGTCGTCTCCAATCACAGTAAAGTTGGAAATAAACAGCAGCACTGTTAAAGCATTGGGTGTCAATACCATAAGTGAAATGAACCATCAGCGTTGGACCGCCCAAAACCAACAGGAAGTAGATGCTTTGTCAGCATTATTTGGGGCCCAGATGCAGCCAGTGGAGATTTTTAGTCTCGCTTTATACGATGAAATTCCCCCTGAGCCTGTAGATATTCAGCCTTTTTCCCGGCCTATGAAGGGAAGGCATTGTTTCTTTACCCAGCAGGGTGAATTGCCAGAAATCCATGATCGTAATCTTTATGCTATTGGCGATCACTGGCCAGTAGGCTGTACGGATCAGGAGCGCGCGTTTTGTGTTTTATTAGAACGAACACTGACGTTATGGCATGAAGGGCGCCCGGATCATGAATCACGGCTGGCACTGATTTCAGATTATGGTGCGCGTTTGGATAGACTGGGAGCCCATAATTTTTCCTACTGGGATGGTGATTTTCTCTTTGCGTACAGCAGTAAACGTGAAGGAGAACAAGAGCCTTTATGCTTTTATCAGGCACAGAGTGGGAATTACAGCTTTGGCGATGGCCATCAGCTCAGCATTGAGGCAGAACCCGATACGAAAATAGCGCTGATCTGTAACTCAGAGCTGATCTCTAATGCCGAAGCTAATCCCATTCCTGCGGGTACCGTTGCTTGCTATAAATCTGGGAAGTTACTGGATCGTTGTGAACCGATCGCTTTCTGGAGTGCAGAGGATGAATAATTTCTATTTTTCCCCAAATTTTTCAACAAAATAGCGATATTTCCTGCACAAACGGTTTTAAATGGTTTACTTTCCAGATTATAGGCTACATTTAAACCTATAAAATGTGCGTAAAAGGAATTTAATTGGATACGGAATCGGGTCCAGCGCGTTCTGTTTAAGTTGTTAAGGCGCATCCTCTTACAATGACAAAAAAAATAAAAACACATCATTCATCAACCATTACTGAGTTAACACTGGACACCGTTGATCCGGAGATTCTTGTACAGGTCTTTGACCGAATAGCCCTCGCAACTTTTGTTCTCGATAAACACCATGTCATTGTGCATTGGAACAGTGCTATGGAAGCTCTGAGTGGCCTTCATCGTTCCGAAATGATTGGTACCAAAGATCAGTGGCGGCCTTTTTACTCTTCCAGCAGGCCTTGCCTGGCTGACCTTATTTTAGAAGGTGGTCATGATGCTGATGTCGAACATTACTACACCAACAAATACATGAAATCTCAGTTGATACCAGAAGCCTATGAAGCTGAAGATTTCTTTCCAGATTGTGGTGAAAATGGTGAATGGCTTCACTTTACTGCGGCAAATATTAAGAATTCAGAGGGTGAAATTATTGGTGCGATAGAAACTCTTATGAATATCAGTGCCAGAAAGAAAGCTGAATTCGAACTGATGGAAAGGGAACGAATCTACAAGGAACTGAGTATTACCGATAGCCTTACAGGGTTACACAATTCTCGCCATTTCTATTCAGAGCTTGAGAAGGCTTTAGAAACATCTCGCCGTTACAACCATAAATTTACGATCTGCTTTTTTGATCTCGATGACTTTAAAAAACTGAACGACAATCACGGTCATCTAATGGGTGATAAGGTGCTGGAAACCTTTGGTGCACTTGTACGTTCATCCTTACGAACGCTGGACACAGGTTACCGTTATGGTGGTGAGGAATTCGCGATTCTTCTGCCTTCTACTGATTATGACGGGTCATTTGTGGTTGCTGATCGTATCAGAGAAAGTCTGAGTAACTATCAGTTCCGCTTAAAAGATGGTCAAACCTTTAATACTACCGTAAGCATCGGTATTACAGAGTATCTGACTGGTGATAGTGTTGAATCGATAATGAATCGTGCCGATGATGCACTTTATCAAGCCAAACGTCAGGGAAAAAACTGCGTTGTCTCGGTTTAATCTTTCCTAAAACGCCTCACTGTGTAATCATCGCATCGCACAGGAGGA
>JASBRM010000257.1 GCA_030149405.1 Neptuniibacter sp.
TCTGCCAAAAGCAAAAGAGCTGCGTAGCTATGCAGAGCCACTGATCACTCTGGCTAAAAACGACACTGTAGCAAACCGCCGTCTGGCGTTTGCACGTACTGGCAGCAAAGTTGCTGTTGGTAAACTGTTCAACGATCTGGGCCCGCGTTACAGCACTCGCCCAGGTGGCTATGTTCGTATCCTGAAGTGCGGCTTCCGCCCAGGTGACAACGCTCCAATGGCTTACGTTGAATTGGTTGATCGTCCAGCTGTTGAAGCTGCAGACGAAGCAGAAGATTAAGATTTCTTGATCATTAAAACCCGGCTTTATGCCGGGTTTTTTATTGCTTGTAGAAAATTCGTTTTGTTGACTATCTGCTTTCTGCTAGAAACTCATCTCAGGTATATCGTTGCAAATGAGTTTGATAGCGTGACAGAGTCTGTGAAATATTTGGAGTTTAGTTGTGATGAATTGGTTAAGAGCTATTTTGCTATCTGTTAGCCTTATTAGCCCGTCAATGGCTAAAGCTCAAAGCTATACTTTTATATCAGGTAATGATTTATTTGATGCATTATCACAGGACTCGATGATGCTCAAAGGCTATTTTTTAGGTGTGGTTGATGTGCTGAAAGGTGCTGAAGGTGAGAATTGTTTTATTGTGCCATTAGCTACAGATGCAGATCAGCAAATGTTCGATGCTTACCTAAAATATTGGAAAAAAAATGCGATCCCCGATCATGCAGTCGAGGCCATTTCTGAAGCAATGTCACAATCATACCCCTGTGAAAAACATTAGACTAAGGATAGGTTGCAAACAGTTGCTAGTAATTTTTGTATAAGTGACAATAAAACAAAAAATTATAAGGTTATAACCTGCCCGGGGTGCAGAATGAAATTTACTAGTCTCAAAGCAGTGATAACGGCAGTCACCGTTATTTTTGCTCTCTTATTACCAGTGCAGAGTGTTGTTGCAGCTGAGACAGATCAAGCAGCTAAACTTTGTGAAGATGGTAAGCCTTGCCCTGCTGATGATAAAGCAGCAGATAAAAAACCAGCTGATGAAGAACCAACCGATGAAGAGTTGGAAGACAGTTGTGATGACGATGGTGTGTTCTAAACACCACCCTTACTTAAAATAAATATAATATTGAGGATAGAGTTCGATGATTAAATCATTCATTGCTGCTGCGGCAGTGGTTGTTACTGCGGCGCTCCCTCTTTCTGCACAGGCAGAAGGAAAACCAGTCGGTATTACGTTCAGCATGTCTGAAGCAACGGTAATGCATAATGGTAAACCGGTAACCATTAAGCGTGATCAGGACAATAATGCGACTGTAATTGACGCCTTTGCCAAGACATCACGTCCTTGCCCGCCATTCTGTATTCAACCTATCGTTTTGGCACCGGGTGTTGAAACTATAGGCGAAGCTGAAATGATCGATTACCTCGTTAAAAAATCCAATGGAGATGATTCAATTCTGGTCATCGATTCACGCACACCTAACTGGGTAGAGCGTGGCACCATTCCTGGCGCCAAGAATATTCCATGGACTTTGCTGAACACCGCAAAAGGGGCTGATCCACTTTCTATCTCAGAGATCCTGACTGAAGAATTTGGTGCAGAAGAGTTCGACGGCCTTTGGAAATTTGGCAAGGCTAAAACTCTTGTGATGTTCTGTAATGGTATGTGGTGCGGCCAGTCACCAACGAACATCAAGTCGCTTCTAGATTTCGGTTACCCTGCAAACAAAATTAAGTGGTATCGCGGTGGTATGCAGAACTGGAGCAACCTGGGTCTGACTACGGTTAAGCCTTAAGTTTTGCTTTTAAGTTAGGTTGGATTATAAAACTCCGGTGTTGGTGACAGCATCGGAGTTTTTTCTTTTGTTAAGCACGTGCTTTTTCGCGCTGCGAGGACGGAAGCAACGCTTCCTGCTATCGGCTAGACGTGTCTTAGCCACTTGCTAGGAAAAGCCATAAATCCTGTTTGTGGTACTTTGCTCTGTTGAAACACTGGATCGTTATTGTTTAGAACAGTTTGTTTTTAAGTTCCTGATAGCTAGTCAGTAGCTTACGATACTTTTCAGGGCTTGAGCGTGATGCACGTTCATAATGTTCGATTGTTTTCTCAAGGTACTGTAAATGCTTTGGGTTCAGCTTATCCCACATCACCGAACCCGTTATAACGATATCTTCTTGGGCTCTGCTGGAAGCATGTACCACCTCATAGAAAAGCCCTTTATCGTAAACAATCGATTCATTGATTAGCTTTAAGCCCAGCTCCTTCAGGGTTTGTCTTACTTTCGCGTTATGCCTTACCGGGCATAACAGAAACTCGATGTTATGGTGGGGGTTGTTCGCAATGATATTTTTCACAAACTCAATGGTAAGATCGCCTCCCACACCTGCAATAATCAGTAGATGATCTGAACTTCTCTCAGGAAGTGTGAGTAGGTTTAAGTCGCAGCAATGAGTTTCCCAGCAATCAGAATCAGGATGCTGTTGCTGCAATTTGGCTGTAAGCAGGTCAATTAAAGGGTTTACCACATCGACAAAATGCACTGTGGTAGCAGAGCCTGATTGCATAAGCGCCATGCCTAAATGACCATGGTCACAACAACAATCCCATATATGTTTGTAACGCCGAGTGATCATGCCTGAGAGAGCGGCCAGGCGATTATTAAGCTTCAACGGTATTCCTCCTAATATGCTCCAGAGTGGACCGCAAAAAACTAAACAGCAGAGGTAGGTTCTGGAGGGCCGAGTTTTAGAGCATATTTTTTAAGAATCGCCCGGTATGAGAATTAGGATTTTCAGCCACATCCTCCGGAGTACCTTCAGCGATAATCAAGCCGCCTTTTACGCCCCCTTCAGGGCCGAGATCGACTATCCAGTCTGCGGTTTTTATCACGTCTAAGTTGTGCTCGATCACGACAATAGTATTTCCGTGGTCACGTAGGCGATTCAGGACATTCAGCAGTTGCTGAATATCATAGAAGTGTAGACCTGTTGTGGGTTCATCCAATATATAGAGGGTTTTTCCGGTGTCACGTTTGGAGAGTTCTTTGGCCAGTTTGACACGTTGAGCTTCACCGCCAGAAAGTGTGGTTGCTGCCTGACCTAATCGGATGTATGAGAGTCCCACATCGATAAGGGTTTGTAAGCGGCGAGCCAGCGCTGGGATTGCATCAAAGAAATCTCTAGCATCCTCTACTGTGAGATCCAGAACTTCATGGATGTTTTTGCCTTTATATTTAATCTCAAGGGTTTCGCGGTTATAGCGTTTACCTTTGCAGACATCACAAGGTACATAAATATCCGGCAGGAAGTGCATCTCTACCTTGATAACACCATCACCCTGACAGGCTTCACAGCGACCACCTTTAACGTTGAAACTGAAGCGTCCCGGTTTATAACCACGGGAGCGTGCTTCCTGAGTGCCGGCAAAGAGTTCACGGACAGGGGTAAAGATGCCAGTATAAGTCGCTGGGTTTGAGCGCGGAGTTCTGCCAATTGGGCTCTGGTCGATGTCGATGACTTTATCGAAATGGTTCAGTCCGGTGATTTTGTCATGTGGCGCTGCATCCAGAGTTGTAGCATTGTTCAGTTCAGTGGCAGCCACAGGGTAGAGGGTATTGTTTATCAATGTGGATTTGCCTGAGCCGGAAACACCAGTAATACAGGTAAACAATCCAACAGGAATGCTGAGGTCAACGGAGTTCAGGTTGTTACCCGTCGCGCCTTTGAGCTCTAAGAGTTTCTTTTTCTCAATAGGGTGGCGTTGTTTTGGTACTGCAATCTCTTTGGCGCCACTGAGATACTGGCCGGTAACAGAATTTGGATTAGCCATCACTTCTTCAGGCTTACCTTCTGCAATGACATCGCCCCCGTGAACTCCAGCACCCGGGCCTATATCGATGACATAGTCAGCCAGACGAATGGCATCTTCATCATGCTCAACCACAATGACTGTATTTCCAAGGTCGCGTAAGTGTTCAAGTGTATTCAGAAGTCGTTCATTATCACGCTGGTGTAATCCGATAGAGGGTTCATCAAGGATGTACATGACGCCAACCAGACCGGCTCCGATCTGGCTCGCTAAGCGAATGCGTTGGGCTTCACCGCCCGAAAGGGTGTCTGCATTGCGATCCAGAGATAGATATTCCAAACCAACATTGACCAAAAACTGGAGACGTTCGCGGATCTCTTTCAGGATTTTTTCCGCGATTTCACCCTGTTTTCCAGGAAGGTGCAGTTGATCAAAATATTCTAAGCTTTCGCCAATGGGTTTGGTCACAATCTGCGGCAGGCTGTGCTGATCAATAAAGACATGACGTGCGTCTCTGCGCAAACGGCTGCCATCACATGAAGGGCAGGGTTGCATATTCAGGTATTTTGCCAGGTCTTCTCGAACCGTATCTGATTCGGTTTCGCGATAGCGCCGTTCGAGGTTGTTAAGTACGCCTTCAAATGGATGAGCTTTATTAATGATGTCGCCGCGATCATTCAGATATCGGAAGGTCACTGTTTCAGTGCCGCTGCCTTTTAAAATAATTTGTTGGTGTTTCTTGTTCAGCTTTTTGAATGGCGTATCCATATCAAAGCCGTATTGCTCAGCTACGGCTTTCAATTGCTGAAAATAATAGAGACTGCGGCGATCCCAGCCTCGAATGGCACCTTCTGACAGCGTCAGGTTGTCATCATGAACAACTTTGCTTGGGTCGAAGTATTGTTTTACGCCCAGTCCATCACAGCTGGGGCAAGCGCCATGCGGGTTGTTAAACGAGAAGAGCCTTGGTTCAAGCTCCTGAATGCTGTGGCCACATTCGGGACAGGCAAAACGTGCCGAGAAAATTAACTCTTCACCGTCGCCATCCATGTAGGCAACTTTGGCAATGCCATCGGTCAGATTGAGTGCGGTCTCAAACGATTCCGCCAGTCGGGTTTGCAGGTCAGCACGAACTTTAAAGCGATCAATCACAACCTCAATATCGTGTTTTTTGTTCTTATCCAGGTCCGGTGCAGAATCAAGATCGACCACAATGCCATCGATACGAGCTCGGATAAAACCTTCAGCACGTAGGTTATTGATGGTATGTAAGTGCTCACCTTTGCGGCCCTGAATGACAGGGGCCAGCAGCATCATCTTAGAGCCTTCTTCCAGAGCAAGGACCTGATCAACCATTTGGCTAATGGTCTGGGCTGCCAGGGGTAGGTCATGATCAGGACAGCGTGGTTCACCGGCGCGGGCAAACAACAATCTTAGATAATCATAGATTTCGGTTATGGTGCCAACAGTAGAGCGAGGGTTGTGAGAGGTGGATTTCTGTTCGATCGAGATCGCAGGAGAAAGGCCTTCGATATGATCGACGTCGGGTTTCTCCATCATAGAAAGGAACTGGCGAGCATAGGTAGAAAGTGACTCTACATAACGCCTTTGCCCTTCTGCATAGAGCGTGTCAAAAGCCAGTGAGGATTTTCCGGATCCAGATAATCCAGTAATAACGATCAGTTTATCTCTCGGAATTTCCAGATCGATATTTTTGAGGTTATGGGTGCGAGCACCCCGGACCAGAATTTTATCCATTACAATTCTCAGAACAGAAACAAAACACGCTATTATAAAGAAAAATTGTGAGTGAAGTAGCATTTCTCTTCTGAGCAAAAGTAGAGGTAGAATCTCACCACTATAAGTATGGGACTAAGTTAATCTGCGTGTTAAGCTAAGCGGTCAAACGCGCATGCAGCTTTAGGCTGACTGCAGCAAGAGCAGAATTCTGGAGAAAAAAATGGCACGTGGGGTTAATAAAGTAATTCTTGTGGGTAATCTGGGCGGAGATCCTGAAGTTCGTTATATGCCCAACGGTAATGCAGTGACTAATGTCACTATAGCAACGACCGATTCCTGGAAGGATAAACAAACAGGACAACAGCAAGAACGTACTGAATGGCACCGAGTGGTATTTTTTGGCCGTTTGGCAGAAGTTGCGGGTGAATATCTGCGTAAAGGTTCACAAGTTTATATAGAAGGTGCGTTGCGTACGCGAAAATGGCAGGACCAGAGTGGTAATGACCGTTACACGACTGAGATCGTTGTTGATATGAATGGTCAGATGCAGATGCTGGGTGGTCGCGGCGGCGATTCCGGATATCAGCAACCTCAATCAGCTCCTGCGCCTCAGGCGGCACCTCAGGCTGCTCCTCAAGCGGCTGCACCAAGACAAGCTCCAGCTCCACAATCCGCACCGGCCCCTCAGCCTGCTCCGGGTTTCGATGATTTCGATGACGATATTCCGTTCTAAATTGTTGCCTGTGTAATAAGCATCTGGGGTACATGTCATGTTTGAATTAGTCGTTGTATTGACTCTGATATGTGTGCTGCTTGTTATTAAAATTATCTTTGATCGAACCGGTCAAGATAAGAGTGAGGAAGGGAAGCCCGACAAAGAGGCAGATCAGAACAAGGTTAAGGAATTTAAAGGAGTGGTTGTTACTCCAGGTGAAGATTGCTGTCACGCTGTTCTGCTTTTGCAAGGTAAAACGTTTACCGCTGATGACAAGATCACTTTGCCTCTGCCTCAGTGTACACAGGAGAAGTGTGACTGCGAACGTACAATTATCACTGAGCGTCGCAAACGTCATCGACGCCAGCTAGCGGATCGCAGAGCTGCCATTCGCTTTGAGCCGGATTTTAAAGATCGTCGTCAAACCGGTGGCCGCAGAAAAGAAGATGACAACACCTTTACAGGTGGGTACAGGCATTAATACCAGTCTATAACGATAATTTAGCCCTATGTATTGGGCTTCTAAGTATGGCGTACTGAACTCTGGAACATGGACCTAAACCTTCTTATTAAACCCGTTAAATTATTAGTCACAGGCGCTAATGGTCAGGTCGGTACCTCTTTAGCTCGATTGGCCAGTCAAGATGGCTTCTTTGAGATCGTTGCTTTAGATAAGTCCGCTCTTGATATAACGGATGAACAGCAGATTCGTGATCAGCTATCAGAGCATTTACCAGATTACGTAGTGAACTGTGCGGCATATGATCATGTGGACGAAGCAGAGCAACAAAAAGAGCTTTGTGATGCAGTGAATGCGGGTGGGGTTGAAAAATTAGCTCTGGCTTGCGGTGATCTCTCCATTCCTATGTTCCACCTTTCCACCGATTATGTGTTTGATGGCCACTATGCAAGTGGTTATACCGAAGAAGACGATGTCGCTCCTCTGGGCGTTTATGGTCACAGCAAATGGCAAGGTGAAGAGAAATTAAGACAAGTTCTTCCCCGACATATTATCCTCAGGGTCAGTTGGTTGTTCAGCAACAAAGGCAATAACTTTGTGCTGAGAACTCTGGATACCGCACGTGGTAAAAAAGAGCTGGAGGCGGTGATTGATCGTAAAGGTTGCCCTACCTCTGCTTCAGATGTTGCGAGGGTGGTGCTGGCGATTCTGAAACAGGTGCATAACGGTGCTGATGCCTGGGGAACTTATCATTACTGTGGTGCTGAAATTACTAATCGCTATGATTTTTGCAAAGAGATTCTGATCGCCGCCGGGCAATATGAGAGTTTTGAGGTTGAGAAGATGATTCCAATCTCAAGCAAGGATTATGTCACCGAAGCTTTACGCCCAAATACCTCAGTACTGATTTGCAAAAAATTACTGGAAACCTTTGGTATTCGTCAGAAACCCTGGCGCCAGGAGTTGGTTTGGGTGATGCGGGATATCTACGAATAACCTGAACGTTATGTCTAGATGAACCAGAACGGATGATGGTTTATAGCTACTGAAATGATGTAAGCAAACGTCAGTAATGCAGCAATAAATGCGATCAGTTTTTTCGGTTGGCTGCCATGGCCCTTGATCACATAACTTCCCACCCCAATATATAAACACAATGCTAAGACTTTAGCGGTGAGCCAGTGATCCACAAATGGGTACTGCTTCAGCAGAAAGGCTAAAGTCAGGCCACTCAGCAGAAGTACGGTATCGATCACATGGGGTAAAATTTTGACCCATTTTGCATTTAGCTTGTCTGGATAATACAGGGCCCATGTGCCTCTGAGCATAAACAGTATCAGGCTGGATAATATACAAATTAGATGGATATGCTTAACTGCAAGGTAACTCATTTATCACTGGCTCAGATTGTCAGGCTTTTTGATGAATGCTGCTGTGTGAATTTTATGCTATTTTTAACAACCTTTTCCTGGCTGTCAGTCAGTTAGAACGTGCGATCGTATGACACAAAATAATAAAGTAAATGCGCTGGTAGATCGATTCGGTAGAACGGTTGATTATATTCGAATCTCAGTAACAGATCGTTGCGATTTTCGTTGTGTCTATTGTATGGCCGAAGAGATGACTTTTCTGCCTCATGCTCAAGTGCTCACTTTGGAGGAGCTTGAACAGGTTGCAGCGGCTTTTGTTTCTCTGGGCGTAAAGAAAATACGACTGACAGGTGGTGAGCCTCTGGTAAGGCGCGAGGTAATTAAGCTGATTCAGGCCATTGGTAAAATGGATGCCGAATTGGCCATCACAACCAATGGTTCTCAGCTTGAAAAGATGGCTTCTGAACTGAAGCAGGCGGGCGTGAATCGTCTTAATGTCAGTATCGATAGCCTGCAGGAAGATCGATTCAAGGATATGACGCGAATCGGTAAGCTGCATAAAGTCATTGCAGGTATAGATGCAGCGAGCGCTCAGGGTTTTGATCGCATCAAGTTGAATAGCGTTGTGATGAAAGGCCGTAATGACGATGAAATTATGGACCTTGTAAACTTTGCTCGCGATAAAGGTGTTGATGTCAGCTTTATCGAAGAGATGCCTCTTGGCAACATTTCAGAACATGATCGTGCAGAAGCTTATTGCTCCAGTGATGAAGTTCGAGAAGTCATTGAACAGTATTATGCTCTGCAACCCACTACCGAAAGAACTGCAGGACCATCAAAATATTACCGAATGTCGGACAGTGAAAGCCGGGTCGGGTTTATTTCTCCACACAGCCATAATTTCTGCTCAGACTGTAATCGGGTGCGCGTCACCGTTGAGGGACGTTTGTTGCTTTGTCTGGGCAATGAGCATTCGGTTGATCTGCGTGCGGTTATCCGTCGTTACCCAGGTGACACTGAAAAACTCCGGCAGGCCATTATTAATGCAATGGATCTTAAGCCTGAAAAGCATGAGTTTGATTTGAATGATGAACCCCAGATTATCCGCTTTATGAATATGACAGGCGGATAAGTCAGGCTTTTACTTTCCGGATTTCCTTCTATTGTTTATCTCCGTTATTAAGGATTTATTTATGTCAAAGACACCAGCTAATGCGGAATTTACGCCGTTGAATATTGCAGTTTTGACAGTCTCAGATACTCGTTCAATCGAGACGGACACTTCAGGGCAGGCACTTGTTGATAGGCTGGAAGGTGCGGGTCATAAGTTAGGTGCGCGTGAAATTGTCATAGATGACGTATATCAGATGAGGGCCGTTGCGTCTAAATGGATAGCAGACCCGGAAATTCATGTGATTATTTCAACAGGCGGTACCGGGTTTGCGGGGCGGGACTCGACACCGGAAGCGATGGCTCCGCTTTTTGATAAGCATATTGAAGGCTTTGGTGAGTTTTTCCGTCAGGTGTCTGCTGGCCAGATCGGTACATCTACGATTCAGTCACGGGCGCTGGGTGGATTAGCGAATGGTACTGTAATTTTCTGTTTGCCGGGTTCTACCGGGGCGTGCCGCACCGGATGGGATTCAGTTATAGCAGAGCAGTTGGATAGTCGTCATCGGCCATGTAACTTTGTGTCTTTAATTCTTAAACACCGTCAGGATCATAGTTAGGAGCTGATATGGGAAGCTGTGATTCTCAGCCGGGCTTAATTCCCTATGAAGAAGCGCTTCAACGTTTACTGGAAAGCAGTGCAATAGCCGCTGTAGCTGAAACGGTAAAGCTGGCTGAAGCCGCAGGGCGAGTTTTAGCCCAGAACGCTGTTTCAAAAGTTGCTGTCCCTCCGGCAGATAACAGCAGTATGGATGGTTATGCAATCGCAGTCCGGGATCTGCAATCCTCTCTATCTTTGCCTTTGAGTCAGCGGATACCTGCGGGTATGGCCCCCGAAGCTCTTCAGTCAGGGAGTTGTGCGCGAATATTTACCGGTGCGGAAATTCCTGACGGAGCGGATGCGGTGGTTATGCAGGAAGATGTTCAGGTCGATGGGGAGAAGGTTACCTTTTCTGAACATGTTCCTGTTGGCGGCAATATCCGAAGAAAAGGTCAGGATATTGAGGTTGGCGATACTATTCTATCGGAGGGGCGGCGTCTTCAGCCTGCTGATCTGGGTATGTTGGCTTCTGTTGGTTTTGCTGAAGTTGAGGTCTTTAAACCACTAAAAGTTGCGATTCTCTCAACGGGGGATGAGTTGGTGGAACCTGGTCTGCCTTTAGAAGCCGGACAAATTTATAACTCAAACCGTTATATCCTCACTGGCTTGTTAACTGCATTAGGTATGGAGG
>JASBRM010000201.1 GCA_030149405.1 Neptuniibacter sp.
GACTGGCAACTTAAGTTCTTCAGAGTGGGAAACATGGCAGTCTATATATCTCCCATGGATATCGATTTCAAAAAGAGGATCAGGTACAGCAGCAAGCGTAGCCTCCAGACTTTGTCTTGAAAGCTCACTTTCATTTTGACTTTTACGCAGTGCTAATTCAGCTGCTTTACGGACTTGCTGATGGGAAAGTAAACCACCTAAGAGCACTGTAGCAAAAGGGAAAACAAGTAGAACGGGAACGACAATATCCCTCAATACCTGTCCCACTACGTTGCTGGGGATTAGAAGCAGGCACACAATCATCATAATGTGCACAACCACACCAAACAGGTAAATATGCACCCATGGAATAGTATTTAACCTTCGAGCAGTCCATGACCTATATATTAATCCAGCACCTGCACTGATCAAGATTATGGACACACCCGCAATGGCTCCCTGCCCACCTTCAACAACCCGGAACACAATCGTCATAACCACAGCGATTAGCGTGGGAATAAATCCAAAAAACAAACCTGTGACAGATAACAAAATAGAGCGAGCATCAATGATAACGCCCGTAACAGATGCAAGTGGTATTGACATCAAAGCGATACCAATCAAACCAGCACAAATGCCGGTGACCACTTTATTTCTCAAAGAATGGTTTGAACTGGAAAGAGAAAACGCGTCGTAAAGAGCCCCCATCGCCAGTAGCAAGGCAACGTTATTTACCAGAATTAAAAATGGGCTACTGGACACGAACTCCTCCAGAAAGTACTTAATTCACCCTATACCGGCCTTCCGGTCTGTATAAAGCAAAAACTTCCCCTAATTAGCTATCAGAGATAACAAACTTAAAAGACATACAATTAATATGGATAAATGAACATACTAGAGGGGTCAGCTACAACTATATAGAGTTGCAACTACGATAATCAGCCCACATTGATCTAGATCAATAAATTTCGTAAGCACTATATTAGATCAGCGCTTTTTCGCTTCTAAATAACGTTTATCCATTTCCCCATACTGTCGTTCATAAGCTTCGGGGTCAGAACGCCACAAACGATAGAGCTTACGATCATTTGCAGCCATAGGAGGCGGAGATTCGTGGCGACGCTTGATGGCCTGCCAGGTGATTGGAATAAATGCGAAAAGGACGAAAGCCCCTACAACCAGATACTTTATAAGTTCTTCGTCCATTTTCGTCATCTAAGCCGCTACAAAAACGGCTTAACCTCTATTTTCAGACTTTATGATAGATCTCGGCGCCCGTTTCTTTAAACTCGGCCGATTTCTCTTGCATACCCTGTTCTGCCTGGGCGTTGATCGCTGCTACTTCAGATTCATCCAGATCTCTAACTTCCTGAGAAATCTTCATTGAGCAGAATTTTGGACCACACATTGAACAGAAATGAGCAACTTTCGCTGACTCTTTTGGCAGCGTCTCATCGTGATATGCACGCGCAGTGTCAGGATCTAAGCCAATATTGAACTGATCTTCCCAACGGAATTCGAAACGTGCTTTAGACATAGCATTATCCCGAATCTGAGCGCCCGGATGGCCTTTAGCCAAATCAGCTGCATGAGCCGCGATCTTATAAGTGATAATACCTTCTTTTACATCATCCTTATTTGGCAGACCAAGGTGCTCTTTAGGCGTTACGTAACACAGCATAGCGCAACCGTACCAACCAATCATCGCAGCACCAATGCCTGATGTAATGTGGTCATAGCCGGGAGCAATATCCGTAGTCAAAGGGCCAAGCGTATAGAAAGGTGCTTCATGACACTCCTTCAGCTGCTTATCCATGTTCTCTTTGATCATGTGCATAGGTACATGCCCAGGGCCTTCAATCATTACCTGAACATCATATTCCCAGGCAATTTTAGTCAGCTCACCCAGTGTTTCCAGCTCAGAGAATTGTGCTTCATCGTTCGCGTCGTAAACAGAACCCGGACGTAAGCCATCTCCTAATGAGAATGCTACGTCGTACGCGGCACAAATCTCACAGATTTCACGGAAATGGGTGTAAAGGAAGTTTTCTTTATGATGCGCCAGACACCATTTAGCCATGATGGAACCGCCCCGGGAAACGATACCCGTCATACGCTTCGCCGTCATTGGCACGTAACGCAGCAAAACACCCGCATGAATAGTGAAGTAATCCACACCCTGCTCGGCCTGCTCAATCAACGTATCTTTGAAGACTTCCCAATTCAGATCTTCAGCGACACCATTTACTTTCTCAAGTGCCTGGTAAATAGGTACTGTACCGATCGGCACAGGAGAGTTACGCAGGATCCACTCACGAGTTTCGTGAATGTTTTTACCCGTGGAGAGATCCATAATGGTATCGGCTCCCCAACGTGTTCCCCAGGTCATCTTTTCAACTTCCTCTTCAATCGAAGAGGTGATCGCCGAGTTACCGATGTTACCGTTGATCTTAACCAGGAAGTTACGACCAATGATCATTGGCTCCAGTTCCGGGTGATTGATGTTGGAAGGAATGATTGCACGGCCTTCTGCAACTTCTTTACGTACAAACTCCGGTGTAATTTCTTCCGGAAGGTTTGCACCAAAGCTGTAACCCGGATGCTGTTGAGCAACAACGTTACCTTCAGCTTTGGATTTAGCCAGTTTCATATTCTCGCGGATAGCGATGTATTCCATTTCCGGAGTAATAATGCCCTGACGTGCATAGTGTAGCTGAGTAACGTTCTTTCCGGCCTGAGCTCGGCGCGGCTTTCTCTGCAGATCAAAGCGCAACTCATCTAAACGCAGGTCCGCTTCACGCACACGGCCGTATTCCGAGCTCAACTGGGTCAATTGCTCGGTATCTTCACGTTCAAGAATCCATTCTTCACGAAGTGGAGCCAGACCTTTACGAATATCAATGGTTACTTCTGGATCTGTGTATGGTCCAGAGGTGTCATAAACATAGAGAGGATCATTTTTTTCACCGCCAAAACCTGTCGGTGTATCATCCAGAGAGATCTCGCGCATCGGCACTTTTATATCTGCACGGGAACCTTCAACATAGACTTTACGGGACTTAGGGAAAGGCTGTACTGAGTTTTTATCTACCGTCGCTGTCTGGCTCAACGCCTGATTTTGTTGTGTTGTATCTACCATCATTCAACCTGTTTTATTTATCGTCGCTCTTATCACTTCCAGAACGAATGAAAGTGGTTAACTGGACCATGCCCGCTTCCCACATTAAGTTTATCCGCATGCTTTATCGCTTCGGTTATATAGTGTTTAGCAATCGAAACGGCATCCACCAACGATTCACCCTTCGCCAACGAAGCCGTTATTGCCGATGCTAATGTGCATCCCGTACCGTGAGTATTTGTAGTAGGTATTCTCTCAGTACGAAATGTAAAAAATTCTTTACCATCAAATAACAAATCCAGACAGTCTTCACCCTCCAGATGACCACCCTTCAGCAATACAGCTTTTGCACCAAGGCTATATAGTTCCTCAGCGGCACATTTCATCTGCTCATAATTCCCAGGCTCAGGTTGGCCAAGAATAGCCGCGGCCTCAGGAAGG
>JASBRM010000304.1 GCA_030149405.1 Neptuniibacter sp.
AACCGTTTAATTCTTGAAAGCATCCAAAAGCAACTCGCAGGTCTGCAGGGTATACGCATTTCAGACAGTCAACTCAACGCGGCGATCAACAACATCGCTCAAAGCAATAACATGAGCATTGATCAATTCCGTGAAGCGTTAATTGCTGAAGGCCGTGATTATAATACTGCTCGAGAGCAGATCCGAAATGAGATGCTGCTTCAAAGTCTGCAACAAAACCTTGTAAACCGTCGTATCCGCGTTTCAGCTCAGGAAATCGAGAATTTCATGAGCTCCGAAGATGGCCAAAGCCAGATTTCTGCGGAATACCTATTAGGCCATATCCTTGTAGCGGTTCCATCTCAGGCTTCACCAGATATGATTCAGCGAGCAGAACAAAAAGCTCTGGAAATCTATAAAAAGTTATCCGATGGCGCGGACTTCTCCGAACAAGC
Source organism: Neptuniibacter sp. (assembly GCA_030149405.1). Lineage (GTDB taxonomy): Bacteria > Pseudomonadota > Gammaproteobacteria > Pseudomonadales > Balneatricaceae > Neptuniibacter. The sequence goes on from JASBRM010000304.1 coordinate 435, forward strand.
CATCGCTAATTCAGATGCCCCCAACGCGCTCAAAGGCGGCGACTTAGGCTGGAGAAAAGTAGCTGAGTTACCAGAAACCATTGGTAAATCAGTCAGAAACCTAACAAAAGGCGAATTCAGCAAGCCCATTCGCTCCCCAAGCGGGTTCCATATTTTTCTGGCGAGAGATCAGCGTGGCGGCAACGTTCAACTGGTTGAGCAACGCCTTGTAAGTCACATTCTGATCAAACCAAGTGAAATCAGAACGAATACTCAGGCACGCAGACAAATCAACGAAATTTATAGCCGCATCAGAGGCGGTGAAAGTTTCTCTGATCTGGCCAAGGAATTCAGTGACGACCCCGGCAGCGGTTCCGAAGGCGGTTCTCTAGGCTGGACACAAGACGGTCAAATGGTGCCTGAGTTTGAACAGGTCATGAATGCTACCGCGGTCGGCGAAGTATCAGAGCCGTTTGAGTCACGCTTCGGCTGGCACATCCTTACCGTTCTGGACCAACGTTCTGAAAACATGGCAGAACAGATGCAGGAAAACCGTGCACGCGCTGCTATTCGTAAACGTAAATTTAACGAAGAACTCAGCACCTGGCTAAGAGAGATCCATTCTCAGGCTTACATTGAAATCAAGGAGTAAACGAGTTGGGCATTAACCGACTGGTTCTAACTCCTGGTGAACCTGCAGGCATTGGGCCCGATCTGTGTATTCAGATGGCCCAACAAGGCCATGTTGATGAGTTGGTTGTAGTGGCTGATCCGTACCTGATGCGTGAAAGAGCAGCCCTGCTTCAGCTTCCTTTATCACTAGAGCAATTTGACCCTGAAAGTTCGCCAGAACCCACACCCGCTCGCAGTTTAAAAATTCTACCTATACCTCTGGCTGCGGAAGTAGTCCCTGGTGAGCTCAACAGTGCCAATGCCAGCTATGTTTTAAGTACGTTAACAGCTGCGACGAAAGGCTGCCTTGATGGAACATTCTCAGCACTGATTACCGCCCCAGTTCATAAAGGCATAATCAACGATGCGGGCATACCTTTCAGCGGGCATACCGAATTTCTGGAAGAGCTAACCCATACTTCAAAGGTAGTTATGATGCTGGCCACCGAAGGGCTCCGCGTTGCATTAGCAACAACCCACCTGCCCTTGAGAGATATATCGGACGCCATAACAGAAGAGCTCCTGACAGAAGTGATCGATGTATTGAATACCGATTTGATCAATAGCTTTGGTCTTGAAAAACCATTAATACTGGTTACCGGCCTGAATCCACATGCAGGTGAAGGCGGGCACTTAGGGCATGAAGAGATAGATACTATCATCCCAACCCTGGATAAACTCAGGCAAAAAGGTATCAATCTCCACGGCCCACTCCCTGCTGATACTCTTTTCACCGACAAATACCTTAAAACTGCAGATGCTGTTTTAGCGATGTATCACGACCAGGGCCTGCCAGTGCTAAAATATAAAGGTTTTGGCAATGCAGTAAACATTACTCTGGGCATGCCAATCATTCGTACATCTGTAGATCATGGCACCGCTTTGGATCTGGCTGGCACTGGCAAAGCAGACTGCGGAAGCCTACTGACGGCAATAAAATATGCTGGTGAGATGGCTCACCACCGTAATCAGAATTAAGTTATATGACTAAGAAGCCTGTAGCGCATAAAGCCCGTAAAAGATTCGGGCAAAATTTCCTGCATGACCACGGAATTATCCGCAGAATCATTCGTTCCATTGCTCCACATGAATCTGACTGCATGGTTGAGATTGGCCCAGGTCTCGGTGCGCTAACGGAAGAAATCCTGGCGGAAGCGGGGGAATTAGACGCCATCGAACTGGACCGTGATCTCCCACCTATACTGCGCACGAAGTTCTTTAGTTACGGTGATAAATTTCGCGTCCACGAAGCGGATGCAATGAAATTCGATTTCTCTGTTCTTCGCCGGGATGACAAGCAGTTGCGCGTGGTTGGCAACCTGCCCTATAACATATCCACACAACTTATTTTCCACCTCCTAAGCCATGCTGAAAACATTCAGGACATGCATTTCATGCTGCAAAAAGAGGTGGTTGATCGCATGGCAGCAGGCCCAGGGGAAAATAATTACGGTCGCCTTGGCATCATGACCCAGTACTATTGCCAGGTTGAATCCCTGTTTGTTGTTCCACCCGGCGCTTTTAACCCAGCGCCTAAAGTTGATTCAGCAATCATCCGGCTCACACCTTATAAAGAGCTACCTTTTGTCGCAAAGGACGTTAAGCAACTGGAAACCGTCGTCAGAACAGCATTTAATATGAGAAGAAAGACGCTTAGGAATAATCTTAAGCCTCTGCTGAGCGCGGAAGAACTGGAACAACTGAACATTGATCCGTCCTTACGTCCTGAAAAACTCCCAGTTGCCAGCTTTGTAGCAATCAGCAACTACCTCACAGAGAAGAAAGCTGACAACGATGAGTAAAGAAGAAAAGACCGATTACAGTGATTACGTAAACATTGACGTGACAACTCATTATCTGGATAAGCAATCGGATCCGGAAAGTAAACGCTATGTTTTTTCATACCATATCACCATAACTAACCATAATCCGGTTCCGGTCCAATTATTGAATCGTCAGTGGCTCATCACTGACGGCAATCAACACGTACAGGAAGTGAAAGGCGAAGGCGTTGTTGGAGAGCAACCTCTGATTGAACCAGAGTCCAGCTATTCTTATACCAGCGGAGCAGTACTGGCCACCAGCGTGGGCAGCATGCAAGGCTACTATGAGATGGTTACGGATGAAGGCGAGCTCTTTAAAGCTCCAATCCCAGCGTTTACACTAGCAAGACCAAACGCACTTCATTAAAAGCAACAACAAGAGCATGTCTGATGGCTACCTATGCAATTGGTGATATTCAAGGATGCTTTGATGAATTCCAGCAACTGCTTAAGTTGATCTGTTTCTCCGAAAACGATCACTTACTGATTGCTGGCGATTTAGTGAATCGTGGCCCAAAATCGCTTGAAACCCTCAGGTACCTTAAAAATCTTGGTGACCAGGCCACCATTGTTCTGGGCAATCATGATCTACACCTGCTGGCTGTTCACTACGGTGCTATCACGCCCAAACGTGCTGATACCTTACACGACATAATAGAAGCACCTGATCGCAAAGAGCTTATGGATTGGTTACGTAAGCAAAAACTTATAGTCTTCAATCAAGAGTTTAATGCCGTATTGGTGCATGCAGGCATCCCCCCTTGCTGGACCATTAAAAAAGCCAAAAAACGCGCTAAAGAAGTCGAAACCATTCTCAGAAGTACTCTGGCGCGTGAATTTTTCCAGCATATGTACGGAAATAAACCGGATTGCTGGTCAGGCAAACATGAAGGCTGGGACAGGTTAAGACTGATCACCAACTACTTCACCCGGATGAGGTTCTGTACACCAGAAGGCAAGCTTGATTTTAGCGCCAAAGGCACACTAGAGTCGCAACCACCCGGCCATCAACCCTGGTTCAAACTGAGCAGAAAAGATCCACTGGAGCAGGATATACAAATCCTATTCGGGCACTGGGCAGCTCTGGAAGGTTATGCAGAAGCGGAAAATGTCGTCGCTCTTGATACCGGTTGCGTATGGGGCAATAAGCTTTCCGCCCTCAGGCTCGAAGACAAAAAGATGTTCAGCGTACCTGCAGCCGAACCCAAGTTTACACCGCCACCCACCAGCCATTACCTCTATGAAAGGTGAAAGATGAAACAACTTAAATGCATTAGTTCAGTGGAAGCTGTTGAGCTGATAACCCAAGGCGCCGCTGTTGTTGATATCAGGGACCCACAAAGCTTCTCTCAGGGGCACATTGCTGATTCTTTCAATCTCAGCAATGAAAATTTGCATGATTACATCCAGCAGGCTGATTTTGACACACCTCTCTTAGTTTGCTGTTATCACGGCATTAGCAGCCAATCTGCAGGCCAGTTCCTGATTGAGCAGGGCTTTGATGAGGTTTATAGCATCAATGGCGGCTTTGAAGCATGGCGAGTTGAACAACCAGACCATTGCAAAAAATAGACATGCAAATTTACCTAGTTGGTGGAGCTGTCCGCGATCAACTTCTTAACTACCCGGTTTTTGATAAAGACTGGGTGGTAGTCGGGGCTTCAGCCGAAGAAATGATCGGGCAGGGCTATCAGCCCGTTGGACAGGATTTCCCTGTTTTTATACACCCGGACACCGGTGAAGAATACGCACTGGCCAGAACGGAACGTAAGTCTGGTAAGGGTTACACTGGCTTTCAGTATCATGCCAGCAAAGAAGTCACCTTAGAGGAAGACTTACTCCGACGCGACCTTACTATCAATGCGATGGCTCAGGATGACAAAGGCACCATCTATGACCCTTATGGTGGCCGCAACGATCTGGATAACAAAATCCTGAGACATGTATCCCCTGCGTTTTCAGAAGACCCACTCAGGGTCTTACGCGTTGCTCGCTTCGCAGCCCGCTATCATCACCTCGGTTTCAGAGTAGCCACAGAAACACAGAGCTTAATGCAGCAGATTGCAACCACGGATGAACTGGAACATTTGACCGCAGAACGCGTTTGGAAAGAACTGGAACGCGCGCTTACCGAACCGTCACCGGAAGTTTTCTTTGAGACCCTGATCAAAAGTTCTGCATTAATAAAAGTCATTCCAGAGCTGGCAACTCGCGTCTCCACTCAACAGCTATCTGATTTTTCACTGACGTGCAAAAACATAACCTCTGCAGAAGGACGTTTTGCCTGCTTACTTTGCCTATGCAAAGGAGTGGATGTTGAGTTGCTTTGTTCACATCTAAAAGCACCCAATGCTTACCGAGATCTGGCTCTGCAATGTACATCACAATCTGAGAATCTGAAAAACTTCGATTCGTTAACTGCCGAAACCAAACTGGTCGTTATTCAATGCCTTGATCTGATCAGGCGCCCCCAACGTATCCAACCCATTATCGAGTGCATACAAGCTCTATATTCAAATTCAGCAATAGGATCTCTACTCCCTATTCTGGAAAGTATGAATAAAATAGAGCCTAAACAACTCATGCAAGAGGGTTTTAAGGGTGCCGAACTGGGAAAAGAAATTGAACGAAGGCGTTTACAACTATGCCAAAGCTATAGCGAAGAGGAGTAACTGATGGAAAACACCAAAGTCGCCCTCATTACCGGAGCAGCAAAACGCATTGGTGCCACCCTTTCCAGAACACTACACGCCCAGGGTTACAAGCTTATTTTGCATTATCGAAGTTCATCTGCAGATGCGGATTTATTGTTATGTGAGCTAAATGAAATTCGCCCCGACAGCGTGATTAAGTTGCAAGCCGATCTCAATAATATGAAGGCTGTGAACGAGCTGGCTAAGTCTGCCATTTCGAAATGGGGAGGTATTGACCTTCTGGTCAACAATGCATCATCCTTTTATCCCACCCCTATCGAAAACAGCACCCAGGAACAGTGGGATGAATTGATCAACTCCAATTTACGTGCGCCTTATTTTCTCTGCTCAGCTTTGACTCACTCACTTAAAGAAAACAAGGGATGTATCATCAACATGATAGATATCCATGCCCAAAGAGGGTTACCGGGCCACCCAATCTATTCGATAGCAAAAGCAGGGCTGCAGATGATGACTCTCAGCCTGGCCAAAGAGCTGGCACCCTCAGTAAGAGTGAATGGGGTTTCCCCCGGTCCGATTCTTTGGCCCGAGGCAGATCTGAACGACGATCAAAAGCGAACCATCCTGAATCAAACCCTATTGAACAGAACAGGTAGCCCTGATGATCTTGCTGAGGCTGTTTTATTCCTGAGTAACGCCCCTTTTATCACAGGCCAGATATTATCGGTGGATGGCGGCAAATCACTTTACAG
>JASBRM010000341.1 GCA_030149405.1 Neptuniibacter sp.
ATCACAAATGTCAGCACAGGCCTGCGCATTGCCTTGATCAATATACGCACATAACTGATCTGGATTTTATGCGTCATTCGCACCCGGAAGTGCTGCATTTTATTTTGTTTATCAAACCTAACACGCGCCACACTGACGTGAACCGGAAGCATCCAAAAGGCTTCAATCAGAGAAATAGCCAGTGCGATGGTAACTACCATAGGAATCACCCGCATGAAGTCACCTAAGATTCCCGGCAATAACATCAACGGCAAAAACGCAGCCATAGTGGTCAGTACCGCGCTGATTACCGGGCGCCCAACTTCACTCAACGAGGCCATGGTCGCTTCATAGACGGGCTGCCCCAACTGCAACCGGTAATAAATCGCTTCTACCACTACAACGGCATCATCCACCAGCATCCCCAGCACGATAACAACACCAAGTAGCACCGTAACATTCAAGGTCTCGCCCATCCCCCACAACACCCAGAAGGTGCCTGCGAGAATAAAAGGGATACCAATAGCTGTGAGAAAGGCAATGTGACCGCCTAGAAAAAGCCACGCCACCAGCAGCACCAACAGCAGACCGATGAGTGCATTATTTTGCATAAGCTGGATCGCTTCCGTGGTGGCTACCGTCTGATCATCCACCAACACCAGCTTCACACCCGTTGCCTGAGACAACTGATTGCGCTGATCCATGTATGCCTTCACACGATCCACTAACTCAATCGTATTGGCATTATCTTTTTTCATCACCGCCAATACGATTGCAGGTTGGCCATCGATCACAGCATCTTGTGAGGCTTTCTTACGACTTTTTTGCACATCGGCTACACGGCTTAGAGTAATCTCTTCACCCTGCAGCCCAATCAAAGGCAGTGTCTTAACTTTATCCGGCTCCGCTTCACGGCCCACCAATCTGACCAACCAGGAGTCACCACCCACTTCAACACTGCCAGCGGAGATATCCTTAAACCAGACAGCCACGGTATCTGCCAGCGCGGTTGGCGATAGGTTCAGAGCCTGAAGTGCCGATGGATCAAAATTGATTTGTAATTCCGGATCATCCAACCCCACAGGGTCAACCCGGTCCACCCCCACTAAACGCTCCAGATCTTCCTCTATATTACGTGCCTGAATACGCAGGTTTTCATCATCATCCAACGCAGTAACCGCAACCGTCACACTTGGGAAGGCATTGGCACTGGTGATCTCAAGAATGACTGGATCAATTGCGTTGGCAGGCAATTCATCTTCTACATTCTGGATTTCACGCCGCAGATCATTAACACGTTTATCAAAGGTTCGGGAATCTATATCTTCAAATCGAACCAACAGGCTGGACACACCTTCACGGCTGTTAGATGAGGCAAATTTAATGTCCGAGATATTCTGGATCGCATCTTCCAGAGGATCAGTCACACGTTTTTCAATATCTTCCGCACTGGCGCCCGGTAAGACCGTGGTCACAACTACCCAGTTAAAATTAATGGTGGGGTCCTGCTGTCGAGGAAGCAGGTTATAACTGAGAAAACCAATCACTAATACCAACACAAATAAAAGGTTGGCGAGCACATGGTTCTGAAACAGGCGCATGATCATAGTGATTCTCTACTCCTGTTCAACGACAGTGACAGCTTCCTTATCACTCACAGCATGCTGCCCCTCAACAATAATTAGAGTATCTACTGGCAGCGTTACCTCAACCGCCTGTCCTTCAATCGCATGGGGCAGTTTTACAAATTCAGCTTTGCTATCAGTGACCTGCATAAGTCCAAGCTGCCCATCGCGGGAAACCACATAGCGAGCAGGTAAGCGGCCAAATTCATCCAGCCATTCGACCCGGCCGCTGCTACCGGACAAAGCAACCTGATCTTTAAAGCTAAAGCGCACTTCCTGAGTACGTGCTTTTGCATCGATTAAAGGAATCACCGCTCGTAGAGTCAGAGGGTAACGCTTTCCATTGGCCATGAAAGCGAGACCGGTAGCTGTGTTCAACCGTTCGATCTGCTCTTGATTCAGGGCAGCAGTCACTTCCTGACCCTTGAGCGCTAATAAACGAATTAATGGGGTACCGGGCGCAGCCAGATCACCAGAGCTGATTAACCTGTCAGTGATTACGCCAGCAAAGGGAGCAATGGGAGAGCAACGTTCAACGCTCAACGAGGCTATTTCAAGGGAGGCTTTTGCGCCTCTTTCCTGCGCTAAAAGACTATTTAACTCAGCTTTACGCTGGTCACGCAGCTCTATCGAAGCATTTTTTTGTTTTAGTAGTTTTTCCGCTCGTGCCAGCTGCTGACGTGCTAAACGGCTTTGTGCAATTAATGTTTTAAGAGCACTTTCCGCCTGCTCTTGAGCGAGCTTATGGTCTCGGCAATCCAGTGAAAGCAAGACCTGTCCTTTGGTCACTTGTTCACCAACCTGCACATTGATGTTATCCACCTCAGCGGAAATTCGAGCACTCACCTGTGCGTGCTGCTCATTAACAACCTGAGCCGGAGCAGTATGGACTGTTTGACTTAACAGGCTGGATAAAGGCTCTACTACGACATTGGTAGCCGCAACTGAGGAGCTACCTATTAGCAAAAACAGACTGCCGAAAAATACTCGCATAAAGCCTTCCCTGATGTCGTCATAATTGAGCCAGAGGTCAACTTTAGTATTATTCAATATAACAATTCAATGCCTCTGATCCATACAGGCAAAAAAAAGCCCTGCAGTGCAGGGCTTTTTAATAATCTTTCGCTCAGAGTCGAACTTCTATGCCTTTATCACGCATGTATTCTTTTGCCTGTGGCACAGTGTACTCATTGAAATGGAAGATTGAGGCGGCAAGCACCGCATCTGCCTTGCCTTCAATACAGCCTTCAACCAGGTGGTCCAGATTACCAACACCGCCAGACGCAATCACCGGAACGTTAACCGCTTCACTGATAGCACGTGTCACTTCCAGATCGTAGCCGTTTTTCACACCGTCCTGATCCATAGAGGTCAGCAGGATTTCACCAGCGCCCAGCTCAACCATCTTCTTCGCCCACTCAACCGCATCAATGCCGGTTGGTTTACGGCCGCCGTGCGTAAAGATCTCCCAGCGGTTTTCTTCACCCTCTTCAGAGACTTTCTTCGCGTCAATAGCTACAACAATGCACTGCGAACCAAAACGCTCTGCTGCTTCTTTAACGAACTCAGGGTTAAATACTGCTGCGGAGTTGATGGATACTTTATCGGCACCTGCATTCAGCATGGTACGGATATCATCACAGGTACGGATGCCACCGCCCACTGTCAGCGGGATAAACACCTGTGAAGCCATACGTTCCACCGTATGCACCATAGTGTCACGGCCTTCGTGGGTAGCTGTGATATCCAGGAAGGTAATCTCGTCTGCGCCCTGCTCGTCGTAACGCTTAGCCACTTCCACCGGGTCACCCGCATCGCGAATATCAACAAACTTCACGCCTTTTACAACGCGGCCATTTTCAACATCCAGACATGGGATAATTCGTTTTGCCAGAGCCATCAGATCTTACCGTCCCAGTTCAGGAAGTTTTTCAATAATTGCAGACCCGCTTTGGAGCTTTTCTCAGGGTGGAACTGCACCGCAAAGACATTATCGCGAGCCAAAGCGACATCAAACTGGTTGCCATAACGGCATACCCCAGAAACCAGATCGCGGTCCTCAGCCTGAACATAATAGCTGTGTACGAAGTAGAAACGGCTGCCGTCTTCGATCTCACTCCACAGAGGATGATCAGTCATCTGCGCAACTTCGTTCCAGCCCATATGCGGAACTTTCAGACGTTCGCCCTCTTCCTGCAGATCATCCCCGAAGTATTTCACCTGCCCTTTGAAATGAGACAGACAATCCACACCGTTGTTTTCTTCAGAAGATTCCAACAACGCCTGCATACCGACACAGATACCCAGGAAAGGTTTGCCGGAATTGATCGCGTCCGTTACTTCTTTATCCACTCCAGCCTTGAGCATTTCCGCCATGCAATCACGCATAGCACCTACGCCCGGCAGGATAACGCGGTCGGCACTGGCTACCAGTGCCGGGTCCGAGGTAACACGAACTTCTACACCCGGTTCAACAAACTCAAGCGCTTTGGATACCGAGTGTAGGTTGCCCATACCATAGTCGATTACTGCTACCGTCGACATCGATTACAAACACCCTTTTGTAGATGGCATTACATTCGCAGCACGTGCATCAATTTCCAATGCATTTCGCAGTGCGCGCCCAAACGCTTTAAAGATCGTCTCAGCCTGGTGGTGAGCATTAAAGCCTTTCAGGTTATCAATGTGCAGCGTCACGCCAGCGTGGTTTACAAAGCCCTGGAAAAATTCCCAGAACAATTGCGTATCCAGTTTACCAATGCTGGCACGGGTAAATTCAACGTCCATCTCTAAACCTGGGCGGCCAGAGAAATCGATTACAACACGCGACAAAGCTTCATCCAGCGGGCAATACGCGTGGCCATAACGCATGATACCTTTGCGATCGCCTACTGCTTCACGGAACGCCTGTCCCAGCGTGATGCCAATATCTTCTACCGTGTGGTGATCATCAATATGTGTATCACCGTTTGCCTGAATATCCAGATCAATCAGACCGTGGCGGGAGATCTGCTCCATCATGTGCTCTAAAAAAGGCACACCGGTTTCGGCCTTAAACTGGCCCGTACCATCAATGTTTACAGATACAGTGATCTGCGTTTCCAATGTATCTCGGCTTACCTTGGCTTTACGCTCCGCCATGGTTATCTCCCGCTAGTTAAAACTGAGCCGAGATTATACATCCATCCCAACAACCATGCACTTCTAACAAGCACCCAAAGAGGCAAATAAGCCTCAGGTGCACTATCTTTTAATTACTGCAGTAATTAAGAAGTACGCAGATGGACCAGATCACCTTACAACAACTACTCAGAGGTAATCACAAGGCATTGCTCTTGGTGATCAACGCTCTCCCTTTCCCAATCTATTACAAAGATAAAAATGGATTATATCTGGGCTGCAATAAAGCCTACGAAGAATACGCTAGCGTCAAACGTGAAGAGATCATCGGCAAAAATGTGTTCAGCATATTTGAAGATGAAGCCGCATCAATTTTCGACCAATCAGACCGAGAACTCATAAATAATCCCGGTGAACAGATTTACGAAACACATGTAAGCCGCTCGGGGCAGGAGACCCAATATGTAAAATTTCATAAGGCGACGTTCTTTGATGAAAATAACCAAGTAGCCGGCATACTCGGGGCAATTATCGACATTACAGAACAGAAGCAACTTGAAGCTAAGCTCAAACATTTTGCTTCTTATGATGATCTAACAGGCATCTACAACCGACGCGAAGGCAACAGGCAACTTAAAAAAAGAGTTCAGCATGCTCATCGCAAAAACAGCGCCCTTACGGTTATGTTGATTGATCTTGATAATTTTAAATCGATCAATGACACATTTGGTCACGAGACCGGTGATAACATACTTATCGCGACAGCTGCATGCCTGGCTGATAACTCCAGAGCCAATGACATCCTCTGCCGTTACGGAGGTGAGGAATTCCTTATCATTCTTCCTGAAACCGATACGCAAGCGGCATTGACCATTGCTGAACGCCATCGGAAAGCGTTAACAAAGATCAGTGTGCCCCTGGCTGGGGCTAAAAACCTTCACATCACCGCCAGTTTTGGTATCAGTGAAATGGGCAGCGACGAGTCTGAACGCGCATTGATGAAACACGCAGACATCGCCCTTTATAAAGCCAAACATCAGGGGAAAAACCGCGTCTGTTCTTGAATTTACTTTCCCGTACAATGATTTACATTGAAACTTAATGAATACCGTTTATGCTTCGTGATTCAACCTGACCAAGGAGAGATCGATGAAAGGTTTGCTAAAAATTATCGCCGGGATTGCCATCCTGCTAGTCGTAGTGGTCGCAGCGGGCGGTGCCATTCTGGGTGCTTTCTTCGACCCGAACGAATACAAACCCGAAATTGAAAACGCTGCATTAGAAAATGGCGGCGTTGAATTAAAGATCAATGGCAATATCGGTTGGTCGGTCTTCCCCTGGTTAGGGCTGGAAGTTAATAAAATTGATGTTAAGTTCCCGCGTAAAGCAGATCTTGCCAGTTTGAATCAGGCACAGATTTCGGTACGTCTGCCAGCACTGTTCTCCGGCAAAGTTGAAATGCAGAGTGTCGTTGTAGACGGTCTGGTGCTGAATCTGGTGAAAGAGAAAGACGGCTCAGCAAACTGGGCCGCTGAGGTCAGCACCCAGAAAGGCAAAGACGATTCTGAGTCTCAAGAAATATCATCGGACCGTTCTGAAAAAAGTGAACTGGCTCTGGATATAGATAGCATCCAGATCACAAACGGCAATATCACTTACACCGATAAAACCACTGATTCTGAAGCACGCCTGACGGAGTTCAATATGACTTCAGGTCAGGTGGTGACAAATGCCTTCTTCCCTGCTGAACTGAGTTTCAATGCAGTACAAACTGTAAAAGGTGAAGAACAGGTTAAAGCCACAGCAAAACTGGGCGCTGAGTTTTTTCTCGATCTGGAAAAACAGCAGTACCAAATCAAAGGCCTGAGCAGTGACCTGACCATAAGCGGAAAACCGATTGGTGGAAATACATTATCTCTGAGCACTCAGGCAGACATTGCAGCTGATCTTTTGGCGCAAACTGCAGAAATCAGTAGCCTGAAACTCTCCATCGCAGACCTGGTAGCCAATGGTAATCTGAAGGTGAAGAACTTTGCAGCTCCAGAGATCAGCGGCAAGCTGGATATTTCTCAGTTTGATCTTAATAAACTTCTGGCAACGGTAGGTCAGGCAGAGGTTGAAACCACTGATCCGAAAGCGCTTTCTGCCATCAGCGCTAACGTTGTTCTGGGCGGCCCGGCTAATACAGTAACGGCAAAGAACCTGACACTGAAACTGGATGATACAACCTTCAATGGCTCTGCAGGTTTCGATATGGCTAGCGGTAATATCGCCCTTAACCTGCAAGGCGATAAACTCGACGCAGATCGTTATATGCCTCCAGCAACAGAGCAGCAGCAAGAAGCTAAAGAAAATAAAGGCACTCAAAGCAAAGGCTATCCAAAAGATCCGATTCTTCCGGTTGAAGCCCTAAAAGCGCTGGAACTGGATGCAACATTTGGCCTTAAGCAGCTACATGTTTCCAATCTGGATATGAGTAATATCGCCGTACAGGTTAATGCTCATGGTGGGTTGATTAAAGCCAGCAAAATTGATGTCGATCTGTATGGCGGCAGTGTCCGTAACAACGTAACTGTTGATGTTCGTAAGAAAACCCCGCTAATCACAACCAAGAAAAACATCACCGGCATTCAGGTTGGTGAAGTTCTGCAGGCAGCAGCTCAGGTAGACAAACTTACCGGCACACTGAATTCATCATCCAACCTGACACTGCGTGGCAACTCTGTACATGACTTTGTAAACAGCGTTACCGGTAATGCCAAGGTCAACATGAAAGACGGCGAAGTTCATGGCATCGATATGGCCCACACAGTTTGCCAGGGCATGAACAACATCAGTTCTATGGGTGTGGACACTCAGGAAGTGGACCGTTCAACACCGTTTGCCAACATGGGCGCGACTGCCAAAATCACCAACGGTGTGGTTAAAAACAACGACCTGAAAGCGGCTTTGGATGCCATGGCATTAAGCGGGAAAGGTACAGTGAACCTACCGAAGCAGCTTTTGGATTACCGCCTTGGCTTCATGGTTGAGAAGAACCTATTTAAAGAAAGCTGTTCATTCCCTGACTCTCTGGAAGGTGTCGAGATCCCTATTGATTGCAAAGGCAGCTTCGACACTGACCCGGCGAAACTGTGTAAGCCTGACTTCAGTTTTATTACCGATGCTTTGAAAAACAAAGTAAAAGAGAAGGTGGAAACTAAAGCTAAAGAAAAAGTGGAAGAAAAACTTAAAGACAAACTGGGTGACAAACTGAAAGGACTCTTTTAATTCCAGATGACACCCGAGCAATTCTCAAGCGCCGTGCTGGAATGGTTTGACCAGCACGGCCGCCACGACCTGCCCTGGCAGGAAAACAAAACCGCCTATAACACCTGGATATCAGAGATCATGTTGCAACAGACCCAAGTTGCTACGGTGATCCCCTATTACCAGCGGTTTATGGAGCGTTTTCCAACGGTAGAATCCCTCGCTGAAGCGGAACAGGATGAAGTACTGCACCTGTGGACAGGACTGGGCTACTACGCCCGTGCTCGCAACCTGCATAAAGCCGCTAAAATAGTCAGTCAGGAATACAGCGGCATTTTCCCTGAGTCCGTTCTGAAACTGGAAGAATTACCCGGCATCGGTCGATCAACCGCAGGCGCAGTGCTCTCAATCAGCACGGGGAAGTGGGCACCGATCCTGGATGGTAATGTAAAACGGGTTTTGGCCCGCTTCTATGCTATTGAAGGATGGCCCGGCACCACAGCAAACCAGAAGCAGCTCTGGAGCTATGCCGAAGCCAACACTCCCCATCAGCGCGTAGGTGAATACACTCAAGCCATGATGGACTTAGGGGCAACACTCTGCACCCGAAGTAAACCGAGCTGCCTGCTCTGCCCTTTACAACAAAGCTGTAAAGCCTTTGAACTGGGTAAAACCGATCAATTGCCGGCGCCTAAGCCAAAAAAAGAAAAACCGGTTAAACAAACCTACATGCTGATCCTGCATCAGCACTCAGAAAAAGAGGTTTTACTCTACCAGAGACCCGCTACAGGTATCTGGGGAGGGCTATGGGGTTTCCCGGAGGTTTCAGACCTGCGCGACACCCTCAACGAAACGGGTTTGGAACTGGAAGAAAGCAGTTTGCAGATACTGGAACCCATGCGACATACCTTCAGCCACTTCCATCTGGATATAACCCCAGTGAAAGCAAGGGTGAATACCCCTACAGACTCTGTCATGGAAGGAAAAGCCCTGCTCTGGTATAACATAGAACAACCTGAAAACGTCGGCCTCGCAGCCCCAGTCAAAAAGCTGCTGCAACAACTGGCTGACTCGTAACAAATTTTGGAGCAACACCATGAGCCGCACGGTACTTTGCCGCAAATACAAAGAAGAACTTGAAGGTCTGGACCGCCCACCTTACCCGGGCCCAAAAGGCCAGGAGATCTATGACACTGTCTCCAAAAAAGCCTGGAAAGAATGGACGGATCACCAGACGATGATCATCAACGAAAAACACCTGAGCATGATGGACCCATCAACCCGCGAATTCCTGCAATCCGAGATGGAAAAATTCATGGATGGCGGCGATTACGAGAAAGCCGAAGGCTACGTACCACCTTCAAAATAGTTTTTTGTAACAAGTGGTTGACAGTTTTAGGCTAAGACGGTTTAATACGCGCCACCTGAGTTGCCCGGATAGCTCAGTCGGTAGAGCAGAGGATTGAAAATCCTCGTGTCGGTGGTTCGATTCCGCCTCCGGGCACCACTTAAAGGTCAAATTTGAAGCCTCGTTCTCAAACGGGGCTTTTTAGTCCTAAGACCTAACTCAGAAACAGTTTTCGCCCGGATAGCTCAGTCGGTAGAGCAGAGGATTGAAAATCCTCGTGTCGGTGGTTCGATTCCGCCTCCGGGCACCAAATAAAACAGCCTCGCTCATAGCGGGGCTTTTTTATTTGTACCCGAAGGCTGGATGAGAATCACGACCGTGGTTCGACAAAATGCGCCCACAGAAGCATTTTGGACAAGCAAGCCAAGCTTGCGCAGCCCTCTCACAAGAGAGGGGCTTAATTTCCAAGAAGGAAATTAAGATCATTCCGCCTCAGCAGATTATCACTCTCTCCTGCACGCAACCCTTAGCATCTAATTAACAACACTTCTGATAATTCAATCTGGTAAATAGGAGACCCCATAGGTTTCCGGGCCTGCCGCTGATAACCTTAGTCATTAAACCCGCGTACAATCAATACTGACTATCCATCATTGAGCTTTAATAATGATCAAATTTTTCCGCATTATCAGCCTGTTAGAAGGGCTATCCTACTTGGCAATTTTAAGCGTCACACTGGGTTATATCAGCCGTGATTATGTCTCTTCAATCGGCATGACCCACGGCATCCTGTTTATGATCTACATGATCATAGCCCTCTCGAACAATATAAACTGGTCATCACGACAGCAGTTAGGCTTGATGGCAGCAGCCGTAATCCCCTTCGCCTTTATCCCCACCGAGATCTATTTGCAGAAACAAGAACAGAAAAAACCGGCATAGAGCCGGTTTTTGTTAGTTTATGGGGAGCTAGGCTAGGAGCCAGCGAAGCTAAAATTAACTCTGCCCCCATTTTTTTATTGCTCTCTTTACATGTGATTCTCGATATTCTGCTTCATACTGTCCTTTAGAATTTCGAGAAAAGTTTTGTTTCTAGACTTTGCGTCTTCGACAATCGCGTCATATGAGAGCACTGTAGTTGGGGTAGGTACCGATACACCACCCACCCCTTTCGTAGTAAATTCTTTATAGAAAACCTTTCCTTTAGAAAACAACGGATCTAAGCCAAATTGTTCCAGCCGCTCTGAAAGCTCGTCACTTATATGAATTACTGCGTAATACCAGATTCGCTGTATCTTGGGGCAATACTTCGCTAGTTTTGAGGCCCTCTGAAGGAGCTGGGTAACTGCATACATATTTGCTTCTTCATCATCGCTCTTCTTCTTAATTTCAACAATAACCACATCAGTTACTTCATTTCCAAATGGGTCTGAAGAAAAAATCATTGCAATATCTGGGCGTCCAGCTTCCTCCAACTCTTTATCAGTTGTGATTTCACGTATTATAGTATCCATCCTTTTTTCACTAAGAATGGTGCTAAAACTCATAAATTTGTCATCTAACAACCATGCGTTATTTCTATATAAACTTTCACAAAAGTCTTCTGACCTAAAAACATTTCTTTTAGGGACAATTAAGTTATGAATTTCATCTTCTGAATTACTAAAATCCATTGTGCTTATTTTCTGTATTATCTTTTCTCTATAAAGCACATATTCAGTCAATGCCCTAGAAGATAGCTCTAGCGATTTATCGTATGCTCTATCATCTAAGCTTTCACATTCTAATATTTCCTTTTGCTCTTTAAAGAGCTTATCCTGAGCAGTTTTCAAGGCATCGTCCTTATCTACCAGACCTACGGTATCACTTTCAAAATAGCCCAATAAATGTGGGTACTTATTTTCAAAAGTTTTTCTGGTTTCCTTGTTTCTTTTTTCAATGGTGGGAACTTTGTCAGAAAGAAGTTTACCTATTTCTCGTTTGAACACTCTCTTTAAACTTTCAATAGGCATATCGCCGGGTAACGCTAAATTTTGTCTAGCACTATCCGCTCTAGCTTTAAAAATTTCAGAAGAGAACAGAACTATAACCGAATAACCAATTGGTATAGATAGCTGTGGAAGTAAGCCAATTTCAATTGTTCTCCCATCTATGCAAACAGCGATTAAACTTCGCCCTCTCTCAGGCACTTTTCTGATGCTGTAGTGCATATTTACGCTATTGCATATGTCTATAGAGTCATCTTGGATCTCTATTAATTCCATATCAGGAAGATCACGACTAGTAATGACAAGGCTGTCAGAAAAGAATTCTTTTTGCTTATTTTCCTTATCAACTGACAAGTCGATTCTGATATTAAAATCCCGACCTTCATTTCTCATCTCATTAAAGGTTGGTAAGAAATGATCGATGATCCTATCTTTCAAAACATCAGGTTTTATATCCCCATATGATTTAATTTTTTTACCCTGAAAGCCTTTAAACTTTAGCTCTGTGTAATTCAGGCCATTTTTATGCTCAACAAGTGGAACTTCTGGGTCAAAATCGCTTTTAAATGTAAAGTGCCTTGAAAGTCCGGAGAAGAAACTATCTATATCCACTCGATCAAAATATTTTAAAAAAACAAGCCTACCAATGCCTTTATGAAAGCCATCTTTTGGCTTTAACAGCTTTTTGAAGCGTTCAAAGCTCTCATCAGTGAACCCTGTTCCATTATCACGAATACAAATTCGGAGTGTGTCGGGTTTATCATACGATTCAACGTATATTGAAATGGTGATGTCATCAGCACCTGCATCCAAGGAATTTGCCAGTGCTTCATAGTAGACAAGCGCTAATGATGTATTGGGAAAGAAAAGTTCAATAGCGCCTTTTGTTTCAATATCCATAGTATTCCTTTCTACACAGCATCCTGCTGATGACAATCAAAAAGAATCTACATCATAACAAATAAAAAAAAAGTGAACAGGCAATCACATCAAACTAACAACCCTTAAACCTAAGCAAAATCCATAGTAACAACAACGCGCTTTTCAGATGCGCTCACCGCAGGCGAGCGGTGCACAGCTCCTGCGCCTTCATTGCCATACCATCCATCACCTTTCAGCAGCAGTACATCACCTTCGTTAACCTGCTGGATAGACTCATCATCAGTGTAAAGACCGGAAACATCATCGCTCAGGCCCTGATTACCGGCACCCAGCTTGGTACGATCCAGAACATCATTTGGAAGCCATTCAGACCCTGGGCCTTTGTACGTCGTAACTAAACGGCAGCCAAGCTTATCGGTATGGAATCGAGGGCACATCGCCCTATCCAACACCTGTAGCCTCAAGCCCACTTCTTCAAGATCAAACAGGCAACTGTACATATCCAGTAGCAGAGCCAGATCCTGTACAAACCTGGATTTTCCTTCCAGTTCTGGCAACAGGGACTTCAGGGAGTCTATGGCTCGTTCGTTGTTGATCACAGAACGCAATTGAAAGTTAGGATGTTGATCAACTAGCTCTTGGCAGTACTGTTTAATCTGTTCAGTTAAGCTCCTTCGCAATACAACTATATTGATTTGTTCGTCGTAAATGCTGGGGAATACATCCGGAACTGCGCCTTCAATAAAATTACTTTCGCTACTCTTCCCTTTGTAGCCCAGATCGTTCTCTCTGACTTCTGCAGCGTTCATAATTTAACCTCACCTCAATTGCTATAATATAACATATCATTTTAGGCAACATCATAAACGCTCTTTACTTCAAAACTTCTCAAAACCTTAACTAAACCGTAATTTTCCATAGCTAGCTTATTGGACCTTTAAAAAACAAATGGCTTCTGGAAGGTATCCCCCATGTCTATGCTGCAAGGTTCACACACTCTGAAAGCGCTGGC
>JASBRM010000209.1 GCA_030149405.1 Neptuniibacter sp.
GCCCTGCCTGCTATTCGTGAAGCCGTCGGTGAAGAATTTCCGCTGTTACTGGACAGCGGAATCCGCTCAGGTAGCGACATCTTCAAAGCGATTGCTCTGGGTGCCGATGCAGTATTAATCGGCCGTTTACAAGTTTACGCCTTGAGTGTTGCCGGAGCCCTGGGGGTTGCACACATGCTCAAGCTTTTGCGGGAAGAATTGGAGATAACTATGGCCATGGCAGGCTGCAGCACTATAAACCAAATTAAGAAAACTGAACTGCAGACAATCCGGAGCCATTGAATATGCTGATTACCATTCCAAATGTTTTATCAGCGGATGAAGTTCGCCAGTTCAGAGAATATCTGGATAAAGCCGATTGGCAGGATGGCATTAACACTGCGGGCTCTATTGCCCGTAATGTGAAGAAAAACCAACAACTGGATGATACCCAGGAACCAGCGATTAGCCTGGGAAATCATATTCTGCGTGTACTCGCCCAGAACCCCACCTTTGTTTCTGCCGCTCTGCCTGATCGCATCTATCCACCTAAATTTAATCGCTACTGCGAGAATGAAACCTATG
Organism: Neptuniibacter sp.; assembly: GCA_030149405.1. Lineage (GTDB taxonomy): Bacteria > Pseudomonadota > Gammaproteobacteria > Pseudomonadales > Balneatricaceae > Neptuniibacter. The sequence continues at coordinate 565 of JASBRM010000209.1, forward strand.
GTGCACATATTGATGGCTCGTTGATGCAGATTCCGGGAACTAACCTGACATTAAGAACAGACCTGTCTGCCACCCTATTCCTGGCTGAGCCAGATGAATATGAAGGTGGAGAGTTAACCATTGAAACTCAATATGGTGCTCAAACTGTTAAACTTCCGGCGGGGGATATGGTGCTTTACCCCTCTACAAGTCTGCATCAGGTGTCACCGGTTACTCGGGGCGCAAGAGTGGCTTCCTTCTTCTGGATTCAAAGCATGGTCCGGGATATTCAGGATCGTGAAACCCTGTTTGAACTGGATCAATCTGTACAAAAACTCTCAGCCGAATTAGGCGCAGCTCATCCACAAGTTGTGAAACTCAGCGGCGTTTATCACAACCTTATGCGTCAGTGGGCCAAACCGTCCTGATTAAATTCATATCGTTTCTCCAATTTACAAGGTCACATGAAATGCGATTTCTAACCTGTTTTATTTCTCTGGTGTATATTTTTTTCTTCACTACAAAAACGTTCGCAGCTTCAGAGCTAGTGATCTATTCCTCTAAAAATGCCAGCTATATCAAACCACTGTTTGATAAGTATTCGAGGGAAACAGGCGTTGCGATCAGTTTTCTGGTTGGACCCACTCCTGCGTTGATTTCACGTCTTGAGATAGAAGGAAAAGGCAGTAACGCAGATATCATACTCGGCACAGGGGCGAGTTATTTCTGGACTGCATCCAAAAAAGGGTTGTTTGCACCAGTGCCGTCAAAAACGCTTGAACGTAATGTTCCAACTCATCTGAAATCACCAAATAATGATTGGTTCTCTTTCTCCAAAAGAGCACGAACCATTATTTTCAATACCGACAAAGTCAGCGAATCAGAACTGAGTAGTTATGCCGACCTTGCTGCCAGTAAATGGCGGGGACGATTATGCCTGACAACATCCTCATCGGATTACACTCGTTCACTGATCGCTATGCTAATTGCCGCCGGTAACGAAGAAACAACACAGGCAACTGTATCTGGCTGGGTTAAAAACCTCGCTATTGCACCTGTTCAGGATGATATGCAGATCGTAGAAGCCATTTCATCTGGCAAGTGTGACGTAGGCATCATCAATTCCTATTACTATGCCCGCCTGAAACGGGAACAACCTGATACTAAACTCAAGTTATTCTGGGCTGATCAAAACAGTACGGGGGTACATGTGAATATTACTGCCGCCGCAGTATCGGCGAATTCATCCAATAAAGTCCAGGCGATCGATTTTGTAGAATGGCTTACCACCAAAAGGCCACAGGTAAGTTACACCAATCTCAGCATGGAATATCCTGTGAACCCGAAAGTTTACCCGGCTCGTGAAGTCGCAAAATGGGGACGTTTCTCAGAGGATGAACAGCCAATTTATCAAAGTGGTAAAAACCGCGAGGCAACCTTAAAGGTAATAGAACAGGCCAATTACCTTTAACCTCAAAAACCTAAAATCGGTTTTCCTGAAACTGGAACTTTTTCTTCTGGCTTACGCTAGCAACAGTTGCAGCCTCAGTATTACCAGTGCCTCTAACATACCCCCTTCATATGGTATTGGGCTGGTAATACTGCTGCATACTCCAAAGGTCTGATACTCCTGCTTCCTGGTCCCAATGCTTGTGTATGCTGATAATTAACTTCAACATATGTAAACAAAACCGACACATGGAAGCCTATCGCAGTCTGCATTTGTCGGTTTTTTTTACAAACAGTTGTTTGATATTTAAATAGCACCAAAAAAACCGATAAAAAACATATAATTATAATATTGGCTTAAAAAGTGCATTTAATATGAAATTAGAGAGGTAACATTCGACTGTACCGAGCTGTTAAGGATTAAACAGGGCTGTACGGATATACTGGAAAAAGATTTAACCCAAGGACAGAACTATGCTTAAGAAAATTTTATCTGTTGGTTTCTTGCTACAGGTCTTAGCTTTTTCAGCTAATGCAGCAACCATTCAGTGCATGGACACCGACAAAAATCATATGAGCCTAGACAGTTCTACTGTTTCAGCATGTCTGGATGCTGGAGTGGGAAATATAAACGGAAACCCAGCACACGATGAATTCCTGCAGGGTGTCGGTTCCGCTTACACGTTAGCAAGTAAAACTGACGGTAGTAATCCATTTAACCTTTCCTACAACCAAACCTCACAGACCAAGTCTTTATCCACTGGCACATGGAGCATTGACGCCTCCTTCTGGAGCTCTTATTCCTCTGGTGCAATTGGATTTAAGTTTGGTACAGGTAACGAACCTGATGAATGGTTTGTATTCCAGCTAGTGGATGGTGTGATTTCTGGTGACTGGGACTTCATTAACAAATTCGGTAAAGGCGGCGGTCTTTCCCACATGAATTTGTATGGAGTTGAAGATATTTCTCCTGTACCAGTTCCAGCTGCAATCCCACTATTCCTTTCTGCACTTGCTGCGTTTGGTTTCTTCAGACGCCGCCAGCTGAAGAAAGCTTAAAAGCTTACAGCATCGATAAAACGGCCCTATATGGGCCGTTTTTTGTTTCCTGTTGTAGTTTCCTGCCTGAATAGCACTGTGATTTTCTGTTACTCTCTTTTAGTAATCACCCAGAACCAATAACACTTAAGGTTTACCCGTGACAATCATCAGTTGGCTTGACCTTCTTTGGTGCCTGATTCCTGTCGTTCTTGTTTGTGGTATCTATATTTCCTGGCAGGGAAAGCCCAGTGATATTCTGATTGCTGCAATTCGCATGGCCATACAACTGGTCGCTGTTGGCTATGTTCTGGTGAGTATATTTGAGAACCCATCACCTTGGATTAGTCTGGCAATCGTCTCGCTAATGATGGTTATAGCGGCATGGATATCTATAAGGCCTGTCAAACAACATGATGGCATTTTGCTTCCAGCCATTATTGCTTTGGGAAGCTCTGTTTTTCTACATCTGTTTATCTCAATAATTTTTGTTTTGAATGCTGAAAGCTGGTTTCAACCTCAACTACTGATTCCTTTGGCTGGTATGTACTTCGCCAATACGATGAATGCCATTAGTCTAGCTGCAGAACGCTATCATTCCGAATTGAAAAATGGTCAATCCGCCGAGCAAGCGCGCTTAACTGCCTTTCACGCGGCAATGATTCCACAAGTAAACAGTCTCCTTGCTGTCGGGTTGGTAGCCCTACCTGGCATGATGACGGGCCAAATTCTCTCTGGTGTTTCGCCTCTGGTAGCTGTGCGTTACCAAATTATGATTATGACGATGGTATTGGGCACATCAGGTATGGGAGCTGCAGTGATGCTGTGGTTGATAAGTAAACGAGCTGAACAACAATAACCTTATGTCTAAAAGTTATCCTATTCTTTATACATTTCGACGCTGCCCATACGCTATGCGGGCAAGGATGGCTCTGTTTCACAGTGGCATTAAAGTTGAGGTTCGAGAAGTTGTTCTGAAAGATAAACCCGAAGAAATGCTGCAAGCATCGCCTAAAGGGACAGTACCCGTTTTAATTATTCCTGATGCTACTGTGATTGATGAAAGCCTGGATATTATGTATTGGGCGTTAAATCAGTCAGATCCGAGCAATTTACTCTGTCGAGAAAATCATGACTTTGTATCGGAGATATCTACGCTGATCGATGAAAACGACAGCGCCTTTAAGCAGCATCTGGACCTCTACAAATACCATGACCGACACCCTGAAAATCCTCAGTCCCACTACCGTTCTTTAGGTGAACAGTTCTTACAGAAACTTGAAGAGCGCCTAAAACTGTCTAAGTTCCTGATAAACGAATCCCCCTCACTTGCCGATCTAGCGATCTTCCCATTCATTCGACAGTTCGCTCATGTTGATAAAGAGTGGTTCTACAACTCTGAATATACCGAACTGATACACTGGTTAGACTTTTTTCTAGAAGGTATTGAATTTAAAGAAGTTATGACAAAATTCTCACAGTGGTGCCCTGATACAACCACCGTGTTCTTCCCTAAGAGTTAACTTGGTTAAGGTCCAATTCAAGCTTATTTGTTATGCTCGGTATAACAGTTCTTTATGGATGATCAACAATGAATAAAAAAACCATCGTCTCCGCGTTTTTAATTGCACCTCTGTTAGCAACGCCTTTACATGCGGGCTGGGGTGATCTGCTTAAGGAAGCCGTTCAGGATGAAGATCTTCAAAAACAGGTTATAGATGCGGTGGGTGGCTCCAGCACAACCGGCAAAACCACCAACCTGGATACCAATACCTTAATTCAGGGCCTGAAAGAAGCTCTGGAAGTTGGCAGTAAACGTGCAATTGAAGAGATCAGCCAACCGGGTGGTTATCTTGATAACACGAATATCCGTATCCCATTGCCCGACACCATCGATACCGCAGCATCACTACTACGCAAATATGGACTGGGCAGTCAGGTCGATCAGTTTGAAGAGAGTATGAACCGTGCAGCTGAAAATGCAGCGCCTCAGGCTACCGCTCTGATTGTTGATGCGATTAAACAGATGAGCTTTGAAGACGCTAAAAAGATTTACGAAGGTTCAGATGATGCAGCCACACAGTATTTCAAAGAGAAAACCAGTGATCAGCTGCGTTCCCTGTTCCAGCCGAGTGTTAAAAGCTCACTGAATGAGGTGGGTGCGACTCGCTA
>JASBRM010000001.1 GCA_030149405.1 Neptuniibacter sp.
GATATAAGGTGATGAGTGGCGAAACCAGTTAACGTATTGTTTTGTATCGTCGTTCACAGTTTTTACAGACAGTATTTTTCAATCAGTTTTTCTAATATGGCTACTGTAGGCTTAATCTGATCAAAAGCCAAATACTCATCCGGTTGATGCGCCTGATCAATAAAGCCTGGCCCCATCACAATGGTGTCCATACCCATTTTTTGCAAGAAAGGTGCTTCAGTACCAAAAGCAACACTTTCTGCCTGATAACCTGTGAGTTGCTCAGCTTTTTTAACCAGGTCCGAATCAGCCTCATTGGCAAATGCAGGGATACCCGGGAACAACGCCTGAGTTCTGATCTGTACCCCGAATTTATCTGCCAGGGGGGCCAGCCTTTTGCTCACGTCTTCACGCAGATTATTCAGATTCATACCCGGCAGAGGTCTTAGATCATACTCAACCTCACAACGACTACAGATACGATTGGGGTTATCGCCACCATGAATACAGCCCAAATTCAAAGTAGGCTCTGCAATCTTAAATGCCTTGTTCTGATATTTTTTCTGCAAATCCGCTCTGAAACCAATCAGCTCTGTCAAAACCGAGTGCATTGCATCCAAAGCATTAGCGCCCAGAGAGGGATCAGAAGAATGCCCCGCTTTACCCTCCACCCTAACCGATTCCATCATCATGCCTTTGTGCATATAAATAGGCTTAAGTCCGGTCGGTTCGCCTATAACGGCGTAACGTGCTTTAGGTCTGCCCGCTTCCGCTAACGCCCTAGCCCCGTTCATAGAACTTTCTTCATCGGATGTAGCGAGGATAATCAGCGGTTGTTGCAGGGGCTGATCAAGAAACTTTCTGGCCGCTTCAATTGCGATAGGAAAGAAACCCTTCATATCGCAGGTTCCCAGGCCGTAAAATCGATTGTCTTTTTCCGTCAGTTTGAACGGATCGGTTTGCCAAAGTTCAGCATTAAATGGCACTGTATCAGTATGCCCAGATAGCACCAATCCTCCGGGGCCAGACCCCAGGGTGGCAATCAGGTTTGCCTTTCCGGCCGGAGCATCCACGGTCATCACTTCAGTTTTAAATCCCAGAGAAGACAACCAGTTTTCCAGCTTCTCAATAACCTGCAAATTGCTCTGATCCCAATCAGGTTGCGTACAGCTTACGGAGGGGCTGGCAATTAACTCAGAAAGCATCGTGACTAGGTCAGGACATTGACTAGCAGGCATCTTTGACTCCGGAGTAAATAACGGCGTACAGCATTGTCGCGTGTTTACCCAATGGGGTCTACTGGCGAAAAGTTTCTATTCCGATAAAACTCTGAGTTAGACTGTAGAAAACGAAGATTATAACGCTGTAGTAGAGAATCATTTCGATGGCGATGGAAATCGAACTTAAACTGACGTTGAGCCCTCATCACGTAGGCTCACTCACCTCACAGCCTCTGTTTCGCTCAGACGCGATCAAAGCACTGGGGACTCAGGAGTTAAAAAACACCTATTTTGATACACCTGACCAACTGCTTACCCAGCACAAGGTTGCCTTGCGTATCCGTGAAAAAGGTGACCAGTTTATCCAGACCCTGAAAAGCAGCGGCATCTCTGAAGCTGGATTACACAGTCGCAAAGAGTGGGAATGGATACTCCCTAGACCGGAGCTAGACTATCAATTATTAGAAACCGCAGAATGGCCTGCTGCACTTAAAACCCCTGAAGCTCAGGCTCAGATTTCCACCGCATTTACTACGGACTTCACCCGCACTTTATGGATTCTGGATGCTCAGGACTATTTTGGTAATCCTCTAAAAGCTGAGATTGCTCTGGACCAGGGTGCTGTGCGTTATGCAGGCAGGGAAGACCCGATCTGTGAACTGGAGCTGGAGTTACTGGAAGGTGAACCAACCGAACTGATTAAGTTCGCTTCAGATCTGGCAAAACGTGTACCGCTGTATATCAGCGATATCAGTAAAGCCGAGCGAGGTTATCGGTTGCACACCCCTGATCAATATAAGGTGCAACGCGACAGGCTGTCGTTCCCTGAAGATGCAGCCAAAGAAGAAATTTTTTGCCACCTTCTGATGAATGAACTCAGCTTATGGCCACGCTACTTTGAGGCATGGCGCTTCAATCGAAACTGGGAAAACATTACGGAGGCACTGGAGTCGTTACGAAATACTGATGCCCTTTTTGAAAGCTTCAGTGACATCATTCCTGTTGAACCCGACGGTACAATCAGCCAATTGCTGATAAAGCTCATTCGACAGTTAAGAGACATTGATTCCTGGCGCAGAACCGCTGAGTTAACCGGTCGGAAAGACAGCATCTGGCATAAGGAACAAGCAGAGCGTGCCGCATCCCGAATTGATGTGTTATTGCAAACAGCAGAACCAGGGCTACTTGCTCTGTTGCTATCCATGCAATTGGTGAATCGATCCTGGCGTTCCCGCTGGAGCGAGCAACAGGAAAAGCTGGCTCAGGAACCGCTCTAATAGCTGACCCGAATCACACATCAATAACCTTCCAGCTGTTATGCTTGAACGATAATTCATCCGGAGAGTGTCGTTATATGTTAACACCCCAAATGGACTTACTACCTACTGCCTTACACCCGGTTCTGCAGCACAATTTTGATATGCTCAGTGATGTGCTAAGCGAGATTGGTGACACACCCGCATCGTTTTCAGAAGATCTGAGCCGAGTCATTACGGGCAGCCAGTTTGTTACCGAACAGCTGCAACGTTCATCCGAACTGCTCTCGGACCTGCTTGAGTCTGGCGACCTATATTCAGAGTATTCGGAAAACTCTTATACCGAAAAACTGAAAGCAAGACTTTCCAAAGTTGAATCTGAAAACGACCTGCACAGAGAGCTGCGTAAATTCCGTCAGCGCGAACAGGTGCGGCTCATCTGGCGTGATCTGACTCGCGCAAGCAATATGCAAACAACCACGCGAGAGCTTTCCTGGCTGGCTGATGCCTGTGTTGCGGAAACAATGGCTTGGCTGGCAAACAGCGTCGAAAGCAAATGGGGTACACCCATAGGTCGTACCAGCCAAAAACCACAGTCCCTGATTGTACTCGGCATGGGTAAACTCGGTGCTAACGAACTGAATTTATCTTCCGACATTGACCTGATTTTTGTCTTCCCGGAAAACGGTGAGACAGAAGGCGGAAGCCGTTGCCTCGACAATCAGGACTACTTTATCCGCCTCGGCAAAAAACTGATTCAAGCGCTGGATAACACCACTGTCGATGGGTTTGTCTTCCGTGTAGATATGCGCCTGAGACCCTTCGGCTCGGCAGGACCATTGGCAATCAGTTTTGGCGCGATGGAAGATTACTATCAGGAACATGGCCGTGAGTGGGAACGCTACGCAATGATTAAGGCCAGAGTCATGGCTGGCGATCCAGAATCCGGTCAGGAGCTGATGGATATCCTGCGCCCATTCGTTTACCGCAAATACATCGATTTCAGTGCCTTTGACTCACTGCGTGAGATGAAGGATATGATCAGC
>JASBRM010000013.1 GCA_030149405.1 Neptuniibacter sp.
ATCGGATTATTACGCGTAAGTGTCTTCGGGTAATTAACCTTACTTCCATCCATATAGAAAGTAAGACCCCGGCGACACTGAAAATCACCAAATGGCTCCATGTTAAAGAGTTTATCGGGCTCACGACCACTGAAAAGATAATCGACCTTAACGCCCTCTTTCTCTAATGCAGGCGCCATCACCCGTGCTCTTGTTATGTGGCCATTACCTGTGGCCTGAACACCGTATAAGATTTTCATATGATTATCTGATTAGAAAACAACTGGCAGAAAATGAATCGCAATGGCTGCACTGGACACACCCAACAGTGCACCCGCTGCAATATCTGACGGGTAATGCACCCCCAATAACACTCTTGAAAGACCAACAAGTACGGCTATTGAGTAAGCGAATCCGGCAAAAGCAGGATAAAACTCAGCAATCAATGTAGCAAATACAAACGCAGCAGCTGAGTGACCGGATGGAAAGCTGAATTTATCTGAAGGAACGATATAAGCTTCAAACGGCAAGATATCACAGGGGCGATCGCGTTTGATGGTGTTTTTCAAAACCAGATAAACCGGAAGCTCTATCGCATAAGCCATCAATCCAGCGATAAAGAACATCAAACCAAATACCGGTTCAAATACTGCGAGGGAAAGACCCAATACCAGATACAAACCGCCATCTCCAATTCGAGAAACCTGACGGCTTACTTTGGCAATTTCTGAAGCACGAGGAAGACCCAGGCACCAGTTAAAGGCGAAAAGGTCAAAAGTAGTCAGTAATTTGATGGCACTCATTGGAAGCCTCCAGATACTCTTTCATAAACGAAATAATGAGCATCAAAAGTGACATTCCAGTGAATGCGGATTGACAGTTTTATGACATAGTGAAAAAGCTTATAGCGCGGCCGCGGCCATCTCTTTTACAAACTTTTTCTCAAACCATTGCGCAGCTAGCAAGGCCACCAGCTCGGGCTTGAGGAAAGGCACCATATGCCCTTGCTTTTCCATTACGACCAGGTCCATAGGTTGTTCACAGAACTGCATAATTCTTTTTGAGTATTCCAATGGTAAAACTTCGTCATGTTCACCGTGCAGTATGCCTGTTTCGAAAGCATGTTCTTTATCAACAAGCTTACATCTGTGAGTAAAAAGACTGGATAAGGTGCTTAATGGGTAGTCAAAAACCATAAGAGGGTCACGATTTATCTCGCTACCCGCAGGGTGCCCTTTAAGTAACTGGTTGTAATCAACAAAGGTTTTTAATGGGATTTTTAAGCCCGGCATAAATAAAGAAGAAGCCCAGGTCCAGTTCCACCCCATTCTATAGTGAAGATCTGGCGCAACATCTGGGACAAGCAAAGTTCCACATAAAACCGCAGAGAAGCGTTTATCAGAAGCAGCCGCTGCCACTGCCAGCAAAGCTCCTATTGAGTAGCCATAAATACCAAAAGGCCCCTGATAGCGTTGCTGCAACACATCCAACACAGACGAAACAGCCTGACACATCTGTGCAACGGTATACTTACCTCGTGACCCACCTGAATAGCCATGGCCCAACGGATCAATTCCCACCACGTTGTAACCCTGCTGAGAGAGTTTGTATAACATCTCAGCATAGAGTTCAGAATAAGTACCAATTCCTGGAAGGAACAGAATAGTCGGTGCATCTTCAGCGAACTCATATAACTCACAATGAATTCCACTTTCCCCAACCGCAAAAGCGGTACGATGCTTTAGGTAGTCCTCAATTTTGAGCTTTTCTCTCAAAGAAAGGCGGAAGCTGCAATTTTCATGGGATAAAACGGGTGGCCTAATCTGTACAGACATATAACTCTCAATCAGCGTTGGCAGTGCTTACAGAAGACTGTTGCACGCTGCCCTAAGCGCACTTCGGTAAGAGGGCTCAGGCAGTTAACACATGGCTGACCTTTTCGACCGTACGCATTCAATTTTTGTTTAAAGTAGCCTGGTTTTCCATCTCCACCTACAAAATCCTTCAGGGTTGTTCCGCCCTGCTCAATCGCAAAGGACAGCACTTTTTTAATTTCTTCGACTAATCCCGTTAACCGTTGTAAAGAGATATTTCCTGCAGACCGTCGAGGATCAATTCCGGCAGAGAACAATGCCTCCGTCGCGTAAATATTACCCACCCCCACAACAACATGACTGTCCATTATCACCTGTTTTATTGCCGCTTTGCGTCCATTACAACAGTTTTTAAGATACTCTGCTGTAAAGTCTTCACTCAGAGGTTCTGGCCCCAGTTTGTACAACAACTCATGATGCTCTCCATCTGGCTGCCACAAAACTGAACCGAATCGTCTCGGATCCGTTAAACGCAGAACTTTGCCATTGGAAAAACAAAAATCCACATGATCATGCTTTTCCGGCGCCTTATCACTATCAACAATTCTAAGGCTTCCTGACATTCCCAAATGGACCAATACCGTTCCACTTTCAACGTGTAAAAGAATATATTTTCCGCGCCTCGAAATCTCTTTAATCACCTTTCCTTCGACTTCTGACTTAAGAAAGTCAGGAACAGGCCATCTTAGATTTGGATTACGGACAGTAAGGGAAGCTACAACCTGATGTTCAATATGCGGTTCAATACCGCGGCAAGTTGTTTCTACTTCAGGTAGTTCAGGCATAAAAACAGTTGTTAACTCAAGGCTTAAACAGGCTGTACAGTAACATAAAAGCTCAAATAATACGTTTAAGCTTCTCCAAGATGGTACAAGCTATGCTACATTCTCCTGATGATTTTATAAGGTCAGTTGTCTGAATATGGATTTTATCTGGATTGTTTTTGCCTTTGTTTGTGGTTATGCCCTGCGTTTAATCGACATGCCTCCACTTATCGGGTACTTATTTGCAGGTTTTTTCCTGCATTTTCTTGGTGTAGAAGCAGATGCCAGCCTTAAGACCCTAGCTGACCTCGGCATTACATTAATGCTGTTTACCATTGGCTTGAAACTGGACGTAAAAGATCTGTTCAAGACAGAAGTATGGGCGGGCACGCTGTCACATATGCTGTTATGGTCTTTGCTCGGTATTAGCTTTTTCCTGCTACTGGCAACCCTATCAATCCCGTATTTCACTGACCTCGACCTCCAATCTGCAGCGCTGATCAGTTTCGCTTTAAGTTTCAGCAGTACGGTTTGTATTGTTAAATTGCTGGAAGAAAGTGGTGAAATGAAAACCCGCCATGGCCAACTGGCTATCGGCGTTTTAGTCATGCAGGACATAGTGGCGGTGCTTTTTCTGGCATCAGCAACAGGCAAAGTGCCTTCTGTTTGGGCACTGGCATTATTCGGATTAGTATTTGTCCGGCCAGTATTCAACCATATGCTGATGCGGGCAGGTCATGGTGAGCTACTCCCGCTTGCAGGCTTTTTCCTTGCGTTTGGTGGTTATGAATTATTCAACTTAGTCGGCATCAAAGGGGATCTTGGTGCCCTGATCTTCGGCATGCTTCTTAGTTCACATCCTAAAGCCAGCGAGCTGACAAAGTCCCTACTCAGTTTCAAAGACATCTTCCTGATTGGCTTCTTTCTATCCATTGGTTTTACCGCTCTACCAAGCTGGTCAATGATGGGGATTGCAACAATACTGGCGATATTGATTCCTCTGAAGTACATCTTGTTCTTTGGAATTTTCAGCCGTTTACATCTAAGAGGCCGAACCTCTTACCTGACTGCACTCGCCCTGAGTAACTTCAGCGAATTCGGCCTTATCGTGGCCTACCTCTGTGTTGATAATGGCTGGCTATCGAACGAGTGGCTGGTCATTCTGGCTCTGGCGGTATCCCTATCCTTTATTCTTACCAGCCTGGTCTATCGTTCTGCCCATTCAATCTATCTGCTTTATAAGGATCGGATTAAATCATTTGAAACGGATACTCCCCTTCCCAGCGATATTGTTCACCAGCCAAAAGGCTCTGAAATTCTGGTCATCGGCTTAGGCCGGGTAGGTAAAGGCGCCTTTAATGCATTACATAGCATGGTGGGAGATAAAGTCTGGGGAATGGATGCTGACAGAACACGTATAGAAAAATATCAGTCTAAAGGCATGCATGTATTCTATGGTGACGGTGAAGACGCTGACCTATGGAATCGCATGGACACTCAGGAGCTTAAACTGGTTTTGCTTGCCCTACCCTCCATCGATGACATCCTCAATATCGCCGAGCAATTACAGTTCGCCAATTATAAGGGTGAGATCGCAGCGATTGCCCGATTCCCGGATGAGCATGACCAGCTTGTGGAAGGCGGTATCGATAAAGTATTCAACTTTTATACTGAAGCCGGTTTCGGTTTTGCAGAAGAAAGTCTGGAATTGATCGGTTATACGCAACAAAAACCAGAGTTAAAAGAAGCATAGAACCCGTAGCGGTAGAGCTAAAAACAAAAAACCCGGTCATAGCCGGGTTTTTTTAAGTCTGAATTCAAATTACTTGATTTTAGACTCTTTGTATTCAACGTGCTTACGAACAACTGGATCGTACTTTTTGAACACCATCTTATCTGGAGTGTTACGCTTGTTCTTATCAGTTGTGTAGAAGTGACCAGTACCTGCTGATGAAACCAGCTTGATCTTTTCGCGTGCGCCTTTAGCCATGATTCAGCTCCTTATACTTTGATGCCGTTGGCACGAACATCAGCAAGAACTGCGTCGATACCTTTTTTATCGATGATACGCATGCCTTTAGAAGAAACGCGCAGGCGAACGAATTTGTTTTCGCTCTCTACCCAAAAACGGTGCCAGTGCAGGTTTGGCAGAAAACGACGGCGTGTTTTACGCTGTGAGTGGGAAACGTTGTTCCCTGTAACTGGGCGCTTGCCAGTTACCATGCAAACTTTAGACATATTAATAGCCTTCCAAAATTAATGGTTACGAATCTGTCCTTTCATTATTTATTGGAACGGTGATCAGGCGTTATCTGCACTCGTCAGATTCCCTACCATTCCTCAGGCGGAGCGTCCCGTAACTAGACAAGAAACCGAACCGGAGTGTGGACAGAAGGTCGCGCATTATACACAAGTGATTTTAATTTAACCAGTAATTTTCAAAGCCATTAACTGAGAAGCAATCCTCTTTCTGCAAACGAGATGACCTCAGTGTCACCAATCACCATATGATCTAAAACCCGGACCTCGATGCCCTCTAATAATTGTTTCAGTTTCGCTGTGATCTGATGATCGGCCTGGCTGGGCTCAGCCACTCCGGACGGGTGGTTGTGCGCAAGAATAACTGCTGCGGCATTATGCTGAAGCGCCCGGGCAATCACTTCTCTGGGATAAACCGCTGAGGCATTAATAGTGCCCCAGAAAAGTTCTTCAAAACAGATGACCCGATGTTTGTTATCCAGAAACAAACATGCAAATACTTCCCGATTCTGGTGGCGCATTCGACTGGAAAGAAAATCCCGTACTTGCTGTGGATTTTCAAGCGCATTACCTTTTTCCAGACCTGATTGCAGATAGCGGCGACTCATTTCAAGAACAGCCTGAAGCTGTACATACTTAGCCAGCCCGAGGCCATAAGCAGAACAAAACTTTTTTTGCGGACTTTCCAGTAGCTCCCTTAAACCACCAAAACTGATTAATAATTCTCTTGAAAGATCAACCGCACTCTTACCCTTCACTCCCGTCCGCAAAAAGATCGCGAGCAGTTCAGCATCAGATAATGAAAAAGCGCCCTGGTTGATTAATTTTTCGCGCGGCCGTTCAGATTCTGGCCAATTTGCTATAGACATAACAACTCCTTTTGATAATCCATCAATCCATGATGATTTCCTCAGATACAATCTACGCAATATGTTCTAAAAATGGTATGGTAAGCGTCCATTTTTTGTTGTCAGAATCCCTCAGGGCCTGACACCATTCCCAGAGATATCAACAGTTGGCAAGTATGCAGAGACTTACTAACAAACATATTGTTTTAGGTATCAGCGGCGGCATTGCTGCTTATAAAAGTGCTGAACTCACCCGACTTCTCAAAGGCGCTGGTGCTGAAGTCCGGGTAATAATGACCCCCTCAGCAACAGAATTCATCACCCCACTGACCTTACAAGCACTGTCAGGCAATCCTGTACATCAACACCTTTTGGATGCCGAAGCAGAAGCCGGCATGGGGCATATTGAACTAGCAAAATGGGCTGATTTAGTTCTTATCGCGCCCGCTAGTGCCAATCTGATGGCTCGATTAAGCTCAGGCCAGGGAGATGATCTGCTCACAACTGTCTGTCTGGCGACTGATGCGCCTATTTGTCTGGCTCCCGCCATGAATCAGGCGATGTGGAGAGATACTGGCACCCAGGCTAATGCAGAAAACCTTATTTCACGCGGTATTAAACTGTTTGGCCCAGGAGTTGGAGAACAAGCGTGCGGTGATACAGGTCCTGGGCGCATGCTGGAACCTGAAGAGATTGTCATGCATGCAGCCAATCAATTTGAAACCGGCAATCTGACTGGTAAAACCATCTATATTACCGCTGGACCGACTCGCGAAGCTCTGGACCCTGTTCGCTACATTTCTAATCACAGCTCGGGAAAAATGGGATACGCTCTCGCTGAAGCAGCAGTAGAAGCAGGTGCAAAAGTTAAATTAATTTCCGGCCCTGTCAATATTCCTGCTCCTGAACGAGTTGAACTGATTAAGGTTGAAAGTGCCGAGCAAATGCTGAGCGCGTCCACAGAGTCGCTTTCGGATTGTGACATCTTTATAGCAGCAGCGGCCGTGGCTGATTATCGACCAACCGCAGTCTCAGAGCATAAAATCAAAAAAGGCAGCGAAGAGATTATGGAGCTGCATCTGGTGAAAAACCCGGATATTGTAGCCACTGTAGCAGGGAGTTCACCAAAACCCTTTACCATTGGTTTTGCTGCAGAAACCAAAGATGTTCTTAACTATGCTCGCGGTAAGCTGGAACGCAAAGGGCTTGATCTGATTATCGCTAATGACGTTTCTAGAACCGATATCGGCTTTAACAGCGATGAAAACGCCGTAACGGTAATATCCAGGCAAGATACCTTAGAACTGCCACAGGCATCCAAACGCCAATTGGCGGTTCGCTTAATTGAACTGATCGCAGCACAATACAAGGCTTCAAAGTAATAGCTTTAGGGCAAAAACCTGACAAATTAAAAGGATCGATATGCGCTATTCACTGAATGATCTAGACCAAACTATTTTCCGCGCCTATGACGTACGCGGCATAGTTGATACTGCTCTGACCGATGATACGGTCTACCACCTTGGCCGCGCTTTCGCTGCAGAAGCAGCTTCTCAGGGCGTAACTCTGGTCAATGTTGCTGCAGATGGCAGGTTATCCAGCCCTAAACTGAAACAAATTTTCAGCGAAGGCCTGATGGACGGCGGTTGTACCGTTAATGATATCGGCTATGTTCCTACTCCAACTCTTTATTACGCGGCACATCAGGATGAACAGTGCACCGGTGTAATGATCACGGGTAGTCACAACCCATCTGATTACAACGGTTTCAAAATGATGCTTGCAGGCCACACACTGTCTGGTGATGATATCCAGAAACTGAAACACCGCATCATTGCTCAGGATTACTCTGAAGGAAACGGTAGCCGTCAGGAACAAGATATTCGTGAAAGCTACCTCGAACGTATCCTGAATGACATCAAACTGGATAAAAAGCTCAAGGTTGTTGTGGATTGCGGCAACGGTATTCCAGGCGAACTAGCACCAAAGCTGATTGAACAGCTAGGTTGTGAAATTATACCTCTTTTCTGTGAAGTTGATGGCACATTCCCAAACCACCATCCTGATCCGGGCAAGCCTAAGAACCTGATTGATGCCATTGCGAAGGTTAAGGAAACCGGTGCAGATTTAGGTTTAGCCTTCGATGGGGATGGCGACCGTGTTGGTATCATCACCAATAAGGGTAATATCGTTTATCCGGATCGCATTATGATGCTTTTCGCAGAAGATATTATTTCCCGCAATCCTGGCGCAGAAATCATCTTTGATGTTAAGTGTTCTCGCCTTCTGGCTAACGTAATTCGCGAAGCCGGTGGTAAACCAACCATGTGGCGTACCGGCCACTCTTTGATTAAACAGAAAATCAAAGAGAGCGGCGCTCTTTTGGGCGGTGAAATGAGCGGCCATATTTTCTTCAAAGAACGCTGGTTTGGTTTTGATGATGCGTTATACAGCGCTGCAAGATTCCTGGAAATTCTGGCTAAAACCGATCAAACCGCTGAAGAGTTGTTTGAAAAATACCCTGAAGATGTCAGCACCCCTGAGCTGAATATTACGGTTACAGACGAATCAAAATTTGAAATCGTCACTACATTACAAACTAAAGAGTTCAGTGGTGGGGATGCTAATCATATTGACGGCGTTCGTGTTGACTACCCTGATGGTTGGGGCCTGGTTCGTGCATCGAACACAACACCGGTTCTGGTGCTGCGATTCGAAGCCGAAACCACCGAAGCACTGGAACGCATTCGAGGACAATTTGAACAAAAGCTGCATGAAGTAGATAGCAGCCTGATCATCCCTCACGAGTAATACTGAAATAACCTGCCTTCTACTCTTTACCCTATAGAAGGCAGGCTAAGTAAAGATTTAAGGAACCACTATGCCATTAACACGTAAAGAAGCCATGACCACTGCACACGTACTGAGTGAGGCGATGCCATACATTCAGCGCTTTGTGGGCAAAACCATCATTATCAAATACGGCGGCAACGCCATGATCGATGAGAAGCTGCAAAACAGTTTCGCTCGAGATATCGTGATGATGAAGCTCATCGGCATCAATCCAATCGTGGTACATGGCGGTGGCCCTCAGATCGGTCAGTTGTTAAATGACCTGAACATCGAATCGCACTTTATTAATGGGATGCGCGTAACCGATTCCAAAACCATGGATGTTGTTGAGATGGTTCTGGGCGGTGCAGTGAACAAACAGATTGTCGGTCTCATCAATAACAACGGTGGTCAGGCGATCGGCCTTACTGGTAAAGATGGTCAATTGCTTCAAGCTAAGAAACTGCGTGTAGAACATAAAACACCTGACATGGAAGCACCTGAAATTATCGATATCGGCCATGTCGGTGAAGTTGCAAGTGTAAACGTGAAGGTTCTGGATATGCTGGTTAACTCCGACATTATCCCGGTAATCGCACCTATTGGCGTGGGTTCTGACGGCGCGTCTTACAACATTAATGCTGACTTAGTCGCAGGTAAAGTTGCAGAAGTACTACAGGCAGAAAAACTGATTCTACTGACAAATATCGAAGGCCTGATGGATAAAGATGGCAACATCCTTACCGGCCTGACAACTCAACAAGTTGATGGACTGATAGCGGACGGCACCATATACGGTGGCATGCTGCCTAAAATTGATTGTGCCCTCAGTGCAGTAAAAGGTGGTGTCACCAGCGCCCATATAATCGATGGACGTGTAGAACACTCCTGTCTGCTTGAGATCTTCACTGACGAAGGTGTGGGTACCTTGATCACAAACCGTAATTAAGGGATCAGCATGAGCGAACAAGAAAAACTTTCCCGTCGCGAACAGATCTTACAATCGCTGGCTCAAATGCTGGAAGTCAATCCTGGCCAACGCATCACAACGGCTGCACTGGCAAAAGAGGTTGGAGTATCAGAAGCGGCTCTCTACCGTCACTTCCCAAGCAAAGCCCGTATGTTTGAAGGCCTGATCGGATTTATTGAAGAAACCATCTTCAGTCGGGTTACGGTTATTACCAATTCGGAATCCGACGGTGTTAAACAGTGTGAACAGATACTGACTCTGCTCTTAGCCTTTGTTGAGAAAAACCCAGGTATGGCACGTATTCTGACAGGTGATGCTCTGGCGGGTGAAACAGATAGATTACGACAAAGAATTAATCAGTTTTTTGAACGCCTTGAAACGCAGATCAAGCAATTGCTACGAGAAGCCGAAGCAACACAAGGCCTACGGACAGTCCAGCCTGCTGGAACCAGTGCAAACCTGATGCTCGCCGCCGCTGAAGGTCGCATTAGGCAGTTCGTTCGTACAGAGTTCCGCCGCAAACCGTCGGAACATTGGCAGGATCAGTGGTCAATTCTGGCTGCTGGTATCTTCAGATAATAATGGACAGGGAGCTCAGGCTCCCTTACTTCTTACCTCTTCTTATTGCCTATAAAACCCTGGATGGATACTGTACTGGAACAATTCGCACTTCTGGTCCTCTCACTGTTTGCCAATGGACTTTCAGCCATGGCAGGAGGGGGCGCTGGTTTACTGCAATTACCCGTACTGCTATTCCTTGGGTTAGGCTTTAGCACCGCCCTGGCGACTCATAAAATAGCCAGCGTTGCATTAGGCATCGGCGCGACAATCCGTCATTTGCGCGAAGGTAAACTGGATTATCGCTTTTGCGGCTTTATTCTTCTCTGCGGATTGCCTGGGGTGATCCTTGGAGCGGATATCATCCTTGAGATACCAGAAGGCTGGACAATTTTTTCTCTGGGGATTCTGACCTCAGGTCTGGGCCTGTATTCGATCTTCAAGAAATCTCTGGGCTTAACTTCTGAGGAAAAGAACCGGGATAAAAAAGGCCTGATGATTGGCGGCTTCATCCTCTTTATCATCGGGGCCTTAAATGGTTCACTCACCTCAGGAACAGGCTTGTTCGTCACCATCTGGTTAGTACGCTGGTTCGGACTCGACTACAAAACCGCCGTAACCTATGTGCTTATTCTCGTAGGTTTGTTCTGGAATTCTACCGGAGCAATTACAATTGCGCTTCAGCAAGAACCACGCTGGGACTGGTTACCGGTTCTACTTATTGGTGCAACCTTAGGTTCCTATCTGGGGGCTCATATCGCTATATCGAAGGGCAACAGCTTAGTTAAACGGGCGTTTGAGAGCTTAACGATTTTAGTCGGAATAAAGCTTATTTATGATGGCCTTGCCATTCTAATGGCTATTAGCTGAATCGGGCTGAACAGACTCTGGCAGACAATGCCCTTCGTATTGGTCACAGGGGTGCTGTTGTTCCTTTGCCAGCAGAAGCGGTTGCCCCGTACGTAATCGGATTAATTCAGAAGCCGAGATCAATTTAACCCCAAGCTGTTCAATAATAGGCAAGGCCTTTTCCAGATACTGAATGGTCTCAGGATAGGGGTGACCAATAGCGACTGCATAACCTTTTTTAGTCGCTTCTTTCACCGCCTGTTTAAACTGTTGATGGATATACTCTTCGTTTTGTTCATTATCGAGAAAAACATCGCGCAGCAGATAAGGGATTCCGTGTTCCCGAGCCACCTTCCAAGCGACTGTCTTGGGTGTCGTGACACTGTCCAGAAAAAAAAGATTACGCTGATGTACGATCCCCATTACATCATTCATTTTCTGACGATCTTCAGTCAGCAAGCTCCCCATATGGTTATTAATTCCGGAAACAAACGGAATGGAATCAAAATCAGAATTTAAAATGGATTTCAGCTGCTCTGAATCATGACGCTGCTCCAAGGCTCCAGGACCAAGGCGCAGCCCTGACTTACTTTCCATCGGGGCATGTAAAATAACTTCTTTGCCGAGCTGATGCGCCTTTTTGGCAAGCGCTTTAGCGTGAGGAGTATGAGGCAAGATAGCGTAAGTAATTTTTCCTTTAAGATTGATAGCAGCCAAGCCCCTACCGCGATTGTCACCCAGATCATCAATAACGATGACCAGAACCGGTGCAATAGCAGGTTTGGAGGCAGCGATTGCAGCACTCCCTGGTAGCCAACAGAGGCCAATAATAAGGAAAAGGGATTGAATACCTTTAGCGCTTATCATTTGCGTACAATGACCAGCGCCTTCAACAGGTTAATAGCTTCGTAGAGCTGGTAATCACGCTCTGCAAGATGCTCATCTGACACATTGGAATCACCGCTTTTCTCGCCGTTACCGTTATCCAGATGACCACTGAGGTCACTCTCTTTTAGGAATTGTGGACCATCCTTACGGAGTGTAATTTCAGCATCTTCAACCAGAATATCAGGCTTGATACCTTGAGCCTGGATGGAGCGGCCATCAGGTGTGTAGTAAAGAGCTGTTGTCAGCTTAAGCGCTCTGTCCTGTGTTAATGGCAGGATAGTCTGCACAGAACCCTTACCAAAACTTGGCTGCCCCATGATCACAGCGCGTTCCTGATCCTGAAGCGCACCCGCGACAATTTCGGAAGCGGAAGCAGAACCACCATTAATTAGTACCACCATAGGAAGATCTGGAACCAGAGTTGTGCTGGTAGCACTGAATCTCTGTTCAGACTCAGCCAGACGACCTTCGGTATAAACGATCAAACCTTCATTAAGAAAGATATCACTGATATCTACCGCGGCCTGTAACACACCACCCGGATTATTGCGCAGGTCGAGAACAACACCTTTAATGTCCTTTTCCAGCATCCGTTCAACATGTTTATACACCTCTTTACCTGAGTTCACCTGGAATTGTGAAACCCTGATGTAAGCATACTCTTCATCAATGGTACGACTTTTTACGCTGGCAACCTGGATAACATCTCTTACCACCGCAATTTCAAGAGGCTTCTCTTCACCCTCCCGAACAATCGTCAGCATCACCTCAGTTCCAGGCTTACCGCGCATCAGATCAACCGCTTCATTCAGGCTCAGACCCTGAACAGGCTGATCATCCAATTTAGTAATCAGATCACCTGCTTTAACTCCAGCTCTCTGTGCTGGGGTATCATCAATAGGAGTAATGACACGAACAAAACCATCTTCCATTCCTACTTCGATACCTAATCCCCCAAACTCACCGCTGGTGTGCTGTTGCAGGGTTTCAAACTCTCTGGGTTCCAGATAAGCCGAATGGGGGTCTAATCCAAGAATCATTCCACGTAGAGCATCTTCCAACAATGTCGCATCATCAACGGGTTCAACATAGGCCGTTTTGATGCGTTGAAAGACTTCAGTAAAAAGCCTGAGTTCATCAAGCGGAAGATTTTTAACCTGCTCAGCAGCTTCCTCAGTTGGTTGTTGCACCTCAGCAATTGCAGGTGAAGAGAATAACGCCGGTAACGCAAACCCCAGGAGTAATGCCCTTAAGTACGATTTCCGACATACCGCATTTTTCATAGTCATTCCCTACCTTCTTATTATTTCAACCAGCGCCGAGGATTACTGGCCTTACCTTTATAACGAACAGCAAAATACAAACCGTTGTCACTGCGCCCGCCACTGTTTCCAACCGTAGCTATCGTATCACCCGCTGAAACCCAATCACCGGTATCCAGTAGCAGGCTCTGGTTGTAGCCATACAAACTCATATAACCAGAACCGTGATCAACAATAAGTACAAGCCCATATCCGCGCAGCCAGTCTGAAAAAACTACCCGGCCATGATGCACAGCCTTCACAGCGGTCGCTTCAGAAGCTTTAATCCAGATTCCATCATAGCGGATATTATTCCGCACTGTCCCAAAATTCTGGCTCACTCTTCCTTTTAGCGGCCACGGCAGCTTACCTTTAAGCTCTCTGAAGCTCTTATCGTCTTTCACCAGATTTTCGAAATTCAGACTTTTTTCGATCTCTTTCAAGACGGCCTGCAATCTCGCCTGGTCCAGCTTCAGTTGTTTAAGTTTCTTAGCATCTGTTGAGAGCTCTTTGTTTAACTGAGCCAGAGTAGTTTTACGTTGCTTTCTTGATTTCTGCAGCGTCGCCACTTCAGCACGCAGCAAATTCCTTTTTTCGACAATCGCTTTTTCTGTGTCGCTTAACTGCTCTTCAGTACCGGAAAGATCAGCAAGCT
This sequence comes from Neptuniibacter sp., assembly GCA_030149405.1. Lineage (GTDB taxonomy): Bacteria > Pseudomonadota > Gammaproteobacteria > Pseudomonadales > Balneatricaceae > Neptuniibacter. Next base: position 13,778 of record JASBRM010000013.1, read on the forward strand.
TCTCTCTGAAAGCCGACATGTCCTTTTTCAGAGCATCGTTTACAAAATCAAAATAGCGGATTGTTCTGTCCAGCGTTTCAGGATCACGCTGCATCAACAGTAACTGCAGACGCGCCTGCTGACCCATTTGATATTGCTGGCCAATCTGCTTTTCTATGATCTTCGCTCGAGTGGCCAGTTCCCTGCGCAATTTATCGCGCTTTTGCTCCAGCTTATCCGCACGGCTATCCAGACCTTTTAGCTGCTTATCTAACGTTTTGATCTGCTTCGCTAAGCGACCAATCTCTACTTCACTTTTACGCAGTTCAGCACTGAGCTCTCTGGATTCTCCTTCCTGCTTGCGCATGGATTTCTGCAAAGATGAGATATTGCCAGTTAAGCGTTTGAGCTGTTTTTCGGTCAGAGCCTGCTTATCCTCAGCTACAGCCGAGAAGGGCCATAACCATAGCAGACAGAGAAAAGCGGATAAGGTTCGCAACATTAAGGAATCAGAAAGAAAAAAGGGATAAATAATTTATCCCTTTTTAACATTTTTTAGAAAGATGCCAAAGACTTACCGGTCATCTCATCAGGCTGTTCAATCTGCATCAGATCCAACAGCGTAGGCGCCAGATCACAGAGCGCACCATCATTGAGCTGCAATGAATCATTTCGAGGACCATCATAAATTAATGCAACTGGCCAGTTTGTATGTGACGTATGTGGCTGACCCGTTTCAGGATTCACCATCAGTTCAACATTTCCGTGGTCCGCAGTAATCAGAGCCTCACCATCCACTTCACGTAGGGCTGCCAATACCTTTTGAACACTGTCATCAACCACTTCACAGGCCTGAACCGCAGCATCAAATTTGCCAGTGTGACCAACCATATCGCCATTGGCATAGTTACAAACGATCAGGTCATACTTACCACTCTTAATCGCTTCAACCAACTTTTCGGTTACTTCAGGCGCACTCATTTCCGGCTTCAGGTCATAAGTAGCAACGTCCGGTGAAGGAATCAAAATTCGGTCTTCACCCTCGTATACGTCTTCCTGGCCGCCATTAAAGAAGAAGGTCACATGGGCATATTTTTCTGTTTCAGCAATACGCAGCTGGGTTTTACCTATCTGCGACAGGTATTCTCCTAGATCATTGCGAATAGCGACTGGAGGGTACGCGCATTCCGCTTCGATATCGGAAGCGTACTGAGTCATCATGACATAGGTTGAAAGCTGCGGAGCTTTCTCACGCTCAAATCCAGAGAAGTCTGCACCTTCCGTGAATGCTCGAGTAATTTCACGGGCACGATCCGGACGGAAGTTAGCGCAGATTACGGCATCGCCATCATTGACCGTACCTTTTGCGACACCGTCGGCATCCGTAATCACTGTCGCCTGTACAAACTCATCATTTTCATCACGGGCATAAGCTTCATTCAGAGCCTGCAATGCTGAACTCGCTGCGCAAGCCGC